>JAUJMG010000008.1:0-2431 GCA_030446955.1 Thermomicrobiales bacterium | reverse complement strand
CCGCGTCGCGTCTTGACCTCGACGAAGACCACCTCGTCAGCGTCCCGCATCACGAGATCCAATTCGCCCCCCGGACCGCGCCATGCCGCTGCCTCGAACCCGTAGCCCTTGGCCTCCAGGTGACGCCGCGCGATCTGCTCGCCGAAGGCGCCCAGGCGCCGCCGGGAGGTC
Organism: Thermomicrobiales bacterium; assembly: GCA_030446955.1. Classification (GTDB taxonomy): domain Bacteria; phylum Chloroflexota; class Chloroflexia; order Thermomicrobiales; family UBA6265; genus LC2-1. Next base: position 2,260 of record JAUJMG010000008.1, on the reverse strand, counting down.
GGGGTCATGGGCTCGGATCCGCGTTGTCGGGCGGGAGACAGGCGAAGCTTCGGCGATGAAGCGCACTCAGACCATATTTTCGCACCGCGGCGATATGACCAGGGGTTCCGTATCCTTTATGGCGGTCGAACCCATATCTCGGGTCGTGGCCGTGCCAGTCCACCATCATCCGGTCACGTGTCACCTTGGCAAGAATGGAGGCTGCAGCGATTGAGAGACAGCGGGCATCACCGTTTACAATGCCGACTTGAGGGCAATTCAAGTCGATCAGGCAGGCATCGAGGAGGAGGGCATCGGGCGGAACGGTCAAGGCCAGTACCGCCCGCTCCATGGCGAGCCGATTGGCCGCACTGAGCCCCACGACATCGAGTTCCTCGGCGGAAACTAGGCCGACGGCACTACAGGTCGCCAGGTTCAGCACGCGAGCTGCCATCTCCTCGCGGAACCGAGGGGAAAGCTGTTTGGAGTCGCGGACGCCGCTGAGAGCCTGAGAGATGGCAGAGCACGACTCACCGAGGCCAACCGGGAGGACTACTGCTGCGGCGACCAGCGGGCCGGCCAAAGCCCCGCGTCCGACCTCATCCACACCGGCGACGATACGGCTGCCCGTTTGCCAAAAGGGAACTTCGTGGTCAAGCGTGGGGGCAGCGGCTCGGGATTTCACACCCAGGACCTGCTCTCCGAGACCATATGCCTCACGAGAAGGGGGGAGCAGCAGATGCTGCATCCCCCCGCTCCGATGTCATCCAGCCACGAGCCATACGGCGTATCCCGGAAGGCGGTCGGCTAGGTTCGGCGCTCTTTGATCCGGGCCGCCTTGCCCGTCAGTCCCCGCAGGTAGTAAAGCTTCGCGCGACGTACGCGGCCTCGCCGGACGACCTCCACCCGGTCGATCCGGGGCGAGTGGAGCAGGAACGTCCGCTCAACGCCGATCCCGTGAGACGCGATCCGGCGAACCGTGAAATTCTCGTTGATGCCGCCTGCCCGGCGGCGGATGATCACGCCTTCAAAGACCTGGATTCGCTCCCGATTGCCTTCAACCACCTTGGCATGGACGCGAACCGTATCGCCCGGCCCAAAGACTGGAACTTCACCCTTGTATTGTTCTGATTCCAAGGAGCGGATCAACTGCGCGACCATCGTGCCTCATCCCCCGAGCCCGAAACGACCCTCTTCCTGCGCGCGAAAACGCCGCTTCGGTTCCTCATCATCGTCATCGTTCTGAGTGCACACCAGCCAACCCGATGATGGCGGGCACGGCTCGGAGTCTAACATGCCGGCGAGAGGTGGGCAACGCAAGGTAGGTTCCACCATCGAGATGCTAGCGTTTCCCGAGCACGTCCAACACTTCTGCCGCCACTTCGTAGCGCCCGAACGAAGGCATGATGTAGATGCCCTGCACCTCTGGCCGGGCCTCCAGCAGGAGATCCTGCGCCATCCGCACACCTTCACGGCGGCCGTCCGCGCCGGCCCGGCGCATGCGGTCACGCGCCTCGTCCGTGAGCGTGATGCCCGGCACCTCGTTATGGAGGAATTCGGCGTGCTTCGAGCTCTGGAGCGGCAGGATGCCCAGGAGGACCGGAACGTCTATGCCCGGCTCCCCGTAGACCTCCAAGAAGCGGTGCCAGACCGCAAGATTGAAGATCGGCTGGGTCATCACCAAGTTGGCTCCGGCGGCGATCTTGGCCCTGAGCCGGCACGCCTCCGTTTCGAGGTCTTCCCGAGTCGGATCTACGGCGCAGGCAATGGTGAAGCTTGCCATGCGCCCGATGGAGGCTCCTGCGGAGTCGCAGCCCTCGTTCAGGCGGCTCAGGACGCGGACCAAGCCCACCGAGTCCACGTCGTACACCGCAGACGAGTCTGGGTAGTCGCCGAGACTCGGTGGGTCACCCGTAAGGGCCAGGATGTTTCGGATCCCCACCGCATGGGCTCCCAACAGTTCCGATTGGAGGCCCATCAACGAGCGGTCGCGAGTCGTGAAGTGGAGAATGGTTTCGATCCCCATCTGATGCTGGATGAGGTAACAGAGCGTCATCGCGCTCATGCGGACGCGAGCCATCGGAGAGTCAGCGACATTGATCGCGTCAACGCCGGTTTCCTTCAGGAGCCGCGCTCCGGCGAGCGCCTTCGCCGGATTGAAGCCTTTCGGAGGATCGATCTCAACACTGACGAGGAATTGCTGGCCAAGTTTTTGAGCGAACTCCGTTGGCCCGTCCGGCGCAAGCAACTCCACCGCGGACGCACGACGTGGTGGTGAGAG
>JAUJMG010000533.1 GCA_030446955.1 Thermomicrobiales bacterium | reverse complement strand
CAGCGGACCTCCCGGTCGGGCCGGCCTGCCCCTAGTCGGACACGACGCCAAGGGCGAACGCCGCACGTCCGTTCTTGGCGCGGTGCTCCCTATTGGACGGGAAGCACCCCTTGTGGGTTAGGCGCCCTTGTCCCGGTCAGTCCATCTCAGGCGGATAAACGGTGGGTTGCGAACACATCCCGCTGGGGATGATGACGCCGTCCGACCGGTTGTATGCAACGGCCATCAAAGAGGAGGTCTACACTTTCCCGTTCCCCGACGATCCCGTCGGTCGCCACAGACAGGTCATCCTAGTCCGCTACCTGCCCTGCATCCACCTTGTCACGGTCTGTCCAGCGCAGCACGAAGGGCAGTTTCTGTCTGCTACCGGCAGCTTTACCAGGACGACCTCGAGAACCCGCCCCTTCTCGTCGTCTGCGACCTCGATCGCTTCGAGGTCCGCACCCACTTCACCGGCACCCCCACCGTCACCCACCGCTTCGACCTGGACGGCCTCTCAGATCCCGCCAATCTCGACGTGCTCCGCAAGGTCTTCACCGACCCCGCCGCGCTCCGCCCCCGGTTCACCACCGACGAGGTCACCCGAGCCGCCGCCGGCCGCTTCGGTGCCCTCGCCGCCGCCCTCGAAGCCCGCGGCGCCGACCCCCACCGCGCCGCCCACTTCCTGGTCCAGCTCCTCTTCTGCCTCTTCGCCGAGGACGTGGGACTGCTCCCGAAGGGACTCTTCACCGACCTCGTCGCCTTCGCCGCCCGCCGCCCGGATCGCTTCCCCGACCAGATCGCCGGTCTCTTCGCCGCCATGCGCGACGGCGGCGTGGTCGCCTTCAAGGACGTCCGCCGCTTCAATGGCGGCCTCTTCGCCGCCATCGATCCCCTACCCCTCACGGCGGAGGAACTCACCGCCCTCGCCGCCGCCGCCAACCTCGATTGGGGCGCCGTCGAGCCAGCCATCTTCGGGACCCTCTTCGAGCGCTCCCTCGATCCGGCCAAACGCGCTCAACTCGGCGCCCACTACACTGGCCGCGACGACATCGCCCGCGTCGTCGAACCCGTCGTCATGACCCCGCTCCGCCGCCGCTGGGCCCAGGTCCGCGCCGAGGCAGACCGCCTCAAGACCGCCTGGGACGCCGCCCCCACCCCCTAGACCCGCCGCAATCGCCGCGACTCCTTCGCCGCCCTCCTCTTCGCCTTCCAGGAAGAACTCGCCGCCGTCCGCATCCTCGACCCCGCCTGCGGCAGCGGCAACGTTCTTTATGTCGCCCTCGCCGCCCTCAAGGACCTGGAGAAGGAGATCGTCGCCTACGGCACCGCCAGCGGCCTCCCCGCCATGCTGCCCCTCGTCCACCCCCAGCAGCTCCATGGCCTGGAGATCAACCCCGTCGCCCACGAACTCGCCCAGGTCGTCGTCTGGATCGGCTACCTCCAGTGGATGCGGAACAACGGCTTCCAGGTCACCCGGGACCCCGTCCTCGAACCCCTGGAAACCATCCGTCTCCAGGACGCCCTCCTCGACCGCTCCGACCCCGCCCACCCGAAGGAGGCCTGCTGGCCCGAAGCCGACTTCATCATCGGCAACCCGCCGTTCCTCGGTGGCAAGCGGTTGCGCACCGAGCTTGGCGACAAGGTGGTGGACGCGCTGTTCGCGGTCTACGACGGCCGGGTGCCCCGCGAGGCGGACCTCGTCGCTTACTTCTTCGAGAAGGCGCGTGTGGAGATCTCGGGCGGTCAAACGAGGCGAACAGGCCTACTCGCTACCCAGTCGATCCGCTCGGGCGCGAATCGTCGGGTGCTGGAGCAGATCAAGGAGACCGGCGACATCTTCCTTGCATGGTCAGATCAGCCGTGGGTTCTTGAGGGTGCCGCCGCGCGAATCTCGATTGTGGGCTTCGACAACGGGCAGGAAAAGAATCGTGTGCTTGACGGTACACCGGTAGCCACGATCAACTCCGATCTAAGGGGCACGCTCAACCTCTCTGCCGCAGCGCCCCAGCCTGAGAACTACGGCATCTGCTTCATGAGCGATACGAAGGGCGGGACATTTGACATTGCTGGCAGCCTCGCTCGATCGTGGCTTGCGCTGCCAGTTAACCCGAACGGGCGACCGAACAGTGACGTTGTTCGCCCGTGGATCAACGGTCTCGATGTGACAAGACGCCACCGAGACATGTGGATCATCGACTTCGGTACGGACTTGTCTGAGCAGGAGGCCGCTCTCTACGAGGCGCCCTTCGAGTACGTCCGGCAGCACGTCAAGCCGCTGCGCGAGCAAAACAACCGCGAGCGCTACCGCCGACTGTGGTGGATCCACGTTGAGCCGCGTCCACGAATGCGGAAGGCCCTCCAAGGGCTACGACGTTTCGTGTGCACGCCGGCCGTTGCCAGGCATCGGGTGTTCGTCTGGGTACCGGCGGATGTCCTCGCCGATCACCGCTTGCTCGTCTTCGTCCGCGACGACGATTACTTCTTCGGCGTCCTCCATTCCCGCGCCCACGAGGTCTGGTCGCTGCGGATGGGCACCTGGCTCGGCGTCGGCAACGACCCGCGCTACACCCCCACCACCTGCTTCGAGACCTTCCCCTTCCCCTGCCCGACCGCCCCGCAGCGGGAGGAGATCGCCACCGCCGCAAAGGAACTGGACAACCTCCGGCGCGCCTGGCTCGACCCCGAGGGCGCCACCGAGGCGGACCTGAAGAAGCGCACCCTCACCAACCTCTACAACCAGCGCCCGGCCTGGCTCGTCCACGCCCGCCTCGATCGCGCCGTCTGGGCCGCCTACGGCTGGAACGACCCCGACCCGGCCGCGACGGAGGAGGACACGATCCTGGCACGGCTGCTGGCCCTCAACTTGGAACGGTCACAACTTCCCGCCACAAGCCGATCACAGGTCGCCTAAACGCCGGTGTCCCTAGGATGCGGCGGTAACGGTTCTGGGCGCGATGGGGATGATCGGCATGAGCGAGGAGGCTGAGAATGTGCGGACGAGCCGGGAGCCCGCTGGTAGTCGTGGTCGTGATCATCGTCGCCATCGTCCTGCATTCAACGTAGGCGTGGCATTTGCTACGCTATCCCCCCGGGGGATAGAACCTTGGTCGTTGACGAGCGCACCACTCACCCACCCCGGCACACCGAAGCGGTCGCCGTCCAACTCGCCCGCACGGCTGGGCATGTCCAGTCGGTATAGCGGATGGTCGAAGGGCGCCGCGCGCCCGGACGTGCTGGTCGAGCTCGCCGTGG
>JAUJMG010000532.1 GCA_030446955.1 Thermomicrobiales bacterium | reverse complement strand
AGCACCGGGTGGCGGGGGGCTCCCTTTTCGGGCGCATCGGGGGCCTCCCCGCCGCTTACCCTCTGGGCCCCCACCTGGGGCGCGCATACCCGGCGGCAGCCAGTTGGGCCCCCTTTTCCCCCCTACCCGGCTCCCGCGCTGTTTTAACGGCGGGGGCGCCCCCACGGGCCCCCCCCGCTCGGTTTAACCCTCCGTCTCACCCTTCTACAAAAGCCCGCGCCGCTCGTCACCCCTCGCTAAGGACCCGGTCGAGAAAATCACCGACCGCATCGTAGCCGGCGATCCGGTTAGGGCGCTTCACCAGCCCATGCCCTTCATCGTCGAAGATCAGCAGCTCCACATCGGCGCCGCGTTCCCGCAACGCCGACGCGATTTGCTCCGCTTCCCCGAGCGGCACCCGCGGGTCGTTCCGACCGTGGATCACCAGCAGCGGCGCCGCGATCCGGTCGACCCGGTGAATCGGGGAGATGTCGCGCAACAGCGCCTCATCCCGCACCGGGTCGCCATACTCCGCGGCCCGCGTGGAGCGCCGCCACGGCCCCGTCTGCTCGAAGAAGGTGACGAAGTTAGCAATCCCCACCACATCCACTCCCACGGCCCATCGATCTGGATAGGTCGTCAATGCGGCGAGGGTCATGAATCCACCGTAGCTCTGGCCCATCACAGCGATGCGATCGGAGAGAACCTCCCCGCGGGAACGCAGCCAGTCACTCGCTGCGGCAAGATCCCTCACGGCGTCCATCCGCCGATCCACGTCGTCCAGGTGACAGTACGTCTTGCCGTAGCCGGTGCTGCCGCGAACGTTCGGGGCAAGCACGGCGTAACCCCTCGCAAGCAGAAACTGCGTGATCGGCGCGAACGTGGGCCGCCGCTGGCTCTCGGGCCCACCGTGTACATCCACCACGGTCGGCCATGGTCCCGTGCCGCTCGCCGGCGTGAACCAGAGAGCCGGGATCTCTCGCCCGTCGAAGGTGGGGTACCGGATCGTCTCGGGCTCGACAAGGGTCCCCGGATCAAGGGCACGGAAGTCGACCGGCGTCACCCGTTGCGCGGCCCCGTCCAGACCGCACGTCCAGATCGCCGACGGATCGCGGGGGCCCGCGAAGGAGAAGGCAAGCCGATCCCCGGCCGGGTGCCAGGTGAGACCCTCCACCACTCCGAGCGGCAGCCCTGTCACGTTGCGCTCCCGTCCGCTCGCCACCTCCCGCAACACGATCCGCGACGGCCCGTCCTCGTTGACCGCGTAGGCCAGCCACTTCCCGTCGGGAGCGACGGCTAGCGCCTCCAAGTCCCAGGAACCTTCGACGAGTACATCCCGACGTCCGGTGTTGAGGTCCAACCGCTCGAGGACCACCGTGTCGCGATCCTGGTTCGTCAGCAGGTAGACGCCGGCCCCGGACGGATCGAACGCCGCGTGGGGGATCGTTGCCTCGCCCTCGTGCGGGGTGATCAGGCGGGGCTCGCTCCCATCGTCAGCGAGAAACATCAAGTCGTGATCCAAGTTGGAGTTGCTGCAGCGAATCAGCAGCCCCCGTCCGTCCGGCGCGACCGCCAAGGGTGCCAAGAGCGCGTCCGCCGCTAGTGTCGAGGTGGGAGCTGCGGTCGGATCGTCCAGCCCGATCGTCATGATGTCGAACCAGCGCGGGTCACGCGCATTGGACGCGAAGACGAAACGGCGCCCATCGGGGCCGAAGGCGCCGAAGGCATGAATTATCTCCGGGTTGGCCGTCAACGCTCGGGGTTCGCCCCTCCCTGGCTCCACCATCCACAGTTGCTGGCGTTCATTGCCCCCAGCATCCATCCCAAAGACGAGCCGGGTTCCGTCCGGCGAAGCAGCGAGCGCTCCGACTCGCTCGGGAAAGGCGGTTAGCTGCTGCGGAGAACCCGCTCCTTCCTCGACCGTCCAGACCTGCGGCACCCCCGTCACGTCCCAAAGAAAAGCCAGCCGGTTATCTGCCAGCCACGCCGGCGTCGTTGCGCTCGAAAGGTCGAAGTACGGACCCACACCATGACGGTCATTCGGCGAATCGGTCGTGATCATCAAGCCTCCTCATGCATCCGCAGCAGACGCGGCCTTGGCTGGATCATCACCAGCCAGTAGCGTCCTACGTTCCGGCAGTCTATCGGCAGAGGCACAAGCATGTCTCCTGCGCCCTCACCCGGTGCAAGCGTCGGGTGAGGCCTCAAGTGGCAGCTCGTCCCGTCTTACGTAATCGATACATGGGCCGAGTTCCACTCGTTCCCGCCGAACGTCTACAGTGCCAAGCGCTGGCGGAAGGGGGGCAACAGCGACCTCGAGACGCTCATATCCTTCGCCATCATCCTGCGGCTATCGTCCCGGGCCGGGCCGCTAGGTCGTTAGGGGAACCGCCGGGAAGTCTTGGCCGTCTCAGGGCAGGAGAGACCGGACTAGACTCTCGGCAAGCCACTGCTCGTACCGCTCTCCCGTCCAGCCGCGCTCGATCCTCAGCATTCGGTGCACGTCTGCGCTGGTGAGGGTCCACACGATATCCGCCCCTTCGGCTACGGCGAGCCCCTCCCTAAGCGGCCCTTTGGCCGCTACCCAGCTCACCACCTTCGTCATGTTGCGCAGTCGCTCTTCCTGGAGCCGCCGGTACAACTCGGCGACCTCGGCATCCGCGGTCGCGGCGCCGCGCATCGCGTCGAAGATCGGACCGGCCCGGTCGAGGATCTCGCGAATGCCGTGGGCCATCATTTCCAGCTGGCGGCGTTGATCGGGCTCGTGACGCATTTGCAACGGTTCCGGGCGCTCCAGCACCCCTACCGGCTGATCGTCGCCGCCGATGGCCAGGTCCATCAGGGCCGCGAGGATGGCGCGCTTGTTGCCGAAGGCGACATAGACCGTTTGGGCAGCGACTCCTGCCTCTTGGGCGATGGTCCCGATCGTCGTCGCGGCGTAGCCGCGCTCGAGGAAAAGGCGTCGGGCGGCCTCGAGGACGCGCATTCGCGTTTCCCGAGCCTGCTCCTGCCGGATCGGAGATGTGTAGCGACGTCCGCGCTTGACTTCGCTCGACATTGGTATTAGTTTTACTCCATTGGATTTAGTTCGAATCTGTCGAAAGAGAGTGCCCCATGTCAACGCAAACGATCACCACAGCCATGGCAGAGCGGAATCGGGAGCTGTTTCGTCTGGTCATCGAGGACGGCTTCAGTCAGGGCAACCTGGCCGTGATCGACGAACTGATTGCCCCCCATCATGATGAGCACCAGGCGG
>JAUJMG010000107.1 GCA_030446955.1 Thermomicrobiales bacterium | reverse complement strand
TTGATATCTCGACCGCGCCCTTCCCTCGTCGGAGCGGCCGAGTTTCTCGCGTCGCTAGGTCCATCCCAGTAGAGGACATGAGGCCCCCGATAAAATACATCCGGGGGCGCTTTTTCTGAGATGAATCTGTGGGCGGATTGGGAGGAGCACGGGGAACGGCAGTCTTCGACGGCCTGAGCACTAGCCGATCCACACCGCGCCGAGGCTGACCCCCACTTCACCGGGGAACACCGGGACGTGCAAAACGCGTTTCAACCCAGGTGAGGGCCTTGCCGTCGTCCGCAAGGCCTGTGCTCGGCTCACCCCGTCCGATTGACGCACGGCTACGGAAGTAGCAGTCCTGGGGGCTGGTACTGGAAGGGGAGGCTGGGAGCCATGAGCCACCGGGCAGCGGGCGAGAGCTTGCCTACGGCCTAAGCGTCCCGTCCTTAAGCCTCACCGGCCATCGAGCGAGCAGCCAGGTCGTCTCGAAGCCGACCTGGAACTGGAACAGGACTCGGCGGTCGATCTAATGACCCGCGTGTTCTCAGCCCCAGTTATCCGGACTTCAGCATTAGGAACAGCGGCAAAGCGCCGATCCTGACCACCGGGGCTTAGCCCACGCTGACACGCCCAACGAGGGGTTAGCCGTAGGAGAGGTACTGGCTGTGGACGTACCCCAGGGAGTCGTCACACATGATCGGCTGCCACTCCCCGACGAGGTCCCCCGCCAGATCCACCGTCGTGCCCTCAGGAACCACAGTGATGACATCTGCTTCGGCGTTCGCCTCGACGCGGCAGTTCGCCCCGTCCTGGTCTGTGCCGGCGATCACCGCAGTCCCGGCCGCCGTCTCAGTTGTCTCACTCGTCTCGCTTGTTGTGGTCGTTGTGGTCGTTGTGGTCGTTGTGGTTGTTGATTCCGATGTCTCCGTTGTCGTTGCGCTCGTCCCGCAGCCGACCGCCGCCGCCGCGTCAACCCGGCCCGCACCGAGGAGTCCGGCGTAGCTCGGGTTGATCCCGTCCAGGGGAGCCGCCGTCTGCACAAGCTGCTCGCGCGCCCCCATCCCGGCCCCGATCACGAGAGCGGCCGCGCCTGAAACGAACGGCGTTGCCATGCTCGTGCCGCTCCAGTATGCGTAGCCCCCCCCGGGATCGCACTCACGATATCGGTGCCCGGGGCGCTAATGTCCAGGGCGCCCTGGTAGTTGCTGAAAACGCTCTTGACGTCGCTGGCGTCGGTCGCCGCGACGCCGATCGCGTTGTCGTCAACCGCCGGGTATTCCGGCGGTTGTGCCCGGCCAAGGTTTCCGGCCGCCGCGGCAACGGCGATGCCCGCGGAGGCTGCCTCCGAGACGGCCTCAGCGACCACCCGTGTGTTCTGCGTCGAGCTGAGGCTCAGGTTAATCACGCTGGCGCCGCTGTCGATGGCGTAATAGATCCCGGTCGCGAGGAAGAATGCGTCCCCGACGCCGTCGCTGTCGAGCGCCTTGACGGGCAGCATCGCGGTATCGGGGGCCACCTGGGCGATGATGCCGGACACGTGGGTGCCATGCCCCGTCATCTCGTCCACATTGCCGTCATCGTCGTCATCCACGCCGTTCCCAACGTCGGAGGTGTCAGGCGAGTTCTCGAAGACGTTCCAGCCGCCGAGCACGCGACCGGCAAGGGCAGGATGCGCAGCGTCGACTCCAGTGTCGATGACCGCCACCACCACGCCGGAGCCCGTCCCGCAGACGTGGGCCGCGTCCAGCCCAAGGAGGTCCGACGCGTACTGGCCGGTGTAGGAGATCTCGTCGCTCGCCCCCGTGACGAAGAAGTTACCCGGGCGCCCCTCCGGCACTTGGCTAGCAAAGTTCAACTCAGACCACATGATGTCCGGATCGTCACCCAGTACGCCCTCGGCAGTGGCCTCATCGCTACCACTCGGAAGCTGAAGGAGGTAGATGTTCCGGGTTGTGATCTCGGCGAGCACGCTCGTCTCATGACGCGCGTTGAACGCGGCCAAATCCGCTCCCGGTGCCAGCCGGACGATAGCCTGCTCCGCCCGGTACCCGTCCGTGGTCTCGTCACCGTCCGTGTCGATGATCTCAGCCTGCCACGGCTGATCGCCATCCTCCTCGGTCTCGTTCTCCTGGAGCGCAAGCACCACCGGTGTGGAGCCGAGGGCAAGCGCCAAGGCAAGACTTAGGCAGAGGAGCGGGCGAAGCCAGGCGGGAAGAGATAGGTTGGTGGTCATGGCGAACCTTCCATGATGAACGGAGCCCAGAAAGCGGGGTGCGGCCGGCGGTCAAGCATGGCACGTTGAGCGTCACGAAGCGCTGCTGACGGCGTGGCACCGGCCTGCCAGGCACCGTAGAAGTCGGTCATTATACCCGCTGCGCTCTCGTCGTTCACGATCCACAGGCTCACGACCAATGACGAGGCCCCGGCCGCCAAAAAACTCCGGATCAGTCCCATCAACTCGTCCCCTGAGCCAACCACGGTTCGCCCTGTGTTACACGCGCTCAACGTTACGAGCCCCCGCGGAAGGCGGAGCTTGTAATTGTCGCGAACGGTCAGCCAACCGTCCGCAAGCTTGATTCCCGACATCAGCGGGCTCTTCGACGAGAAACGGCCGTGGCAGGCCAGGTGGACGATAGAGACTCCCTGAGCCGCCGCGGTCACCCGCCCGACGGTGGCAGCGGGACCGAGCAGGACGTTCTCCGTACTGAGGGTGGCTGCCACCCGCCGCGTCTCATGGGCAATCTGCGGCGCAGTCTCGTCGGGCACCCCGACGACCAGTGCCCCGTTGAAAGGATTGGCGCCATCTTCACGTTGCATATGCGCCAGGAGGCTAGCGCTCGGCGCGTAAAGGACCTCTGCCCGCTCGATCAGGTACTGTTGGCCATCCCAGAGCGCGTGAAAGGGAACGGCGTGAAGCGGCCCGTGGGGAATGATCACCAGGCGCTCGGCGTCTCCCACCGCCTCGCGAAGCGGTGCCAGCACCGCGGCATCGAGCGCCCCCAACCTCCCGACGAGCATCGACGAGCAGGCGGTTCGCCCGAGCGGTCTGCTCGGCGCCTGCCACGAGCGCGCGGTCGATCTGGAAGCGGACCCGACGGACGAGGTTGACGAGCTCCGGAGCACGAACCAGGTCCCGAAAAACGTGGACGCTGTCGCCACGGAGAACAAAAGCCGTGAGTTGGTCCCCGGCGAGGAAGTATTCGATGAGCGCTCCGTTCGGAGGCACCAGGCGCTGAGCGGCGGCCTGATCGATCGGCGGCGCATAGAGCCCTGCTACGCCCTGAGTTGCCGCCATGCGATTCTGCAGCACCTCAAGTGCCCGCTCCCGCTCCTGAACGGCACGGTGCCAGTCGGACGCGTCCGCACACGCCGCCCCGAGGTTGCCGACCTCGGCGCCCTTGCCGGCCTCTGTCAACTGACTGTAGCGCCAGTTGAGCTCAGCCCGCAGCCGGGCCATCTCGGTCTCCAGCCTGACCTCCGCCGGGTCGTTCTGGTTGGGTCCGGAGCTCCCCTCCAGGTCGAGGGCGCCGCTCACGATGTCGAGCAGGGCGCGACTCTTGGCCCGCTCCACCGTCGCGAACGCTTCAGTAATCCCATCCGGGCTCGTCCCATCGAGCGCCTGGACGACCAAGTCCGCGTAAATCGCCAGGTGGTTCCCGAGGAACGCCGCCCGGAACTGCTCGGCCTGCAAGGTCCCGCGTACGCGCTCGACGTGCGAGACGGCGGACCGGAGATCGGCCGTAGCCTGGTCCGGCTCGCCTCGTGCCCGGTGAAGGAGGCCGCGCAGGTGGAGCAGATCCGCGAGCAGTGGCGCGAGCTCGAGCCGTTCTGCGGTCGGCATCGCCGCCTCCAGCCCGTCGGCGGCGGTCGCCAGATCACCGGTGATGAGCGCGAGACGGGCGAGGTGGAAGCGCGCGATCGCCGCCTCGGCCGGCCGATCGCGCAGCACCGCCAACGTGTCCTCTATCAGCGTTCTCGCCTCGTCGAGGTGGCCTTCCGCAGCTGCAAGCTCGGCCCGCATGAGATCGACACGGGCTCGCGCGGTCGCATGGCCGAGCGCCGCGAAGGCCGCCGCCGCGCCGACCAGGACGGCTTCCGCTTCTTCGAGTTGCCCGAGGCGAACCAGGACCCGCCCTAGCCCAGCGTGCGCGTGGGCCGCTTCGAGCACCAGCCCGCTCGCTTCCAGCTCCGGCAGAACCCGCTCGTACGTGGTCCGTGCCTCGTCAAGGAGACCCAGGATCGCAAACGCCTCGGCCTGCTCAGCGAGGAGACGGGCTAGCTCGGCACCCGATTCATCCACTTCGAGGTGGCGCCTCGCGCGTTCGAAGTGGGAGAGGGAGCGCTCGAGGCGTCCCTGGCGCATGGCCAGGTAGGCCAGGTTGCCTTCGGCGATGGCGGCCGCCCAGCCGAGGCCGTGCGCTTCAAAGACGGACACAGCGGCCGCAAACGCCGCCTCGGCACCCGTGAAGTCATCCAGGCTGACCAGGGTGTTGCCGCGATTGGTTTCGAGTTGGGCGAGGATAACGGGATCATCGGCGAGCGCGGCCCGAGCCCGGTCGAAATGGAGCAGGGCAAGGTGCGGTTCGTCGCGCAAAAAGTTGGTGGCGCCTAGATTGATGTCGGCGCGAGCGGCAAGAGCCGGCTCGCCGGCGGCCAGGAACGCTGCCCGCGCGGCCTCGCCCGCAGCGATGGCTTCATCGAACCGCGAGAGGCGGGCGAGCGCATGGAGCGAGGCAAGCTTGGCCCGAGCTGCCTCAATCAGTTGGCCAGCCTCTTCCGCAATCTGGGCCGCCTCATCGCCGAGCGCCAGCGCTTCGCCGAACCTCCCGGCCTGGGCCTGGGCCTGGGCATGAGCCCGGCGGGCACGAGCACGTGCCACAGGTGTTCCGCCCACGTCGGCCAAAGCGACGACAAGGTCGCACGCCGCTACCGCGCGCGCTACCTCCACCGTCGCCAACCGCTCCGCCTCATCGCCCATGGCTATGAGCAGGGGCTCTACATGGCCAAGTCGCTGGAGGTGGGACAGGCGCCGCTCTGGAGGAAGAGCCCCGACCTCCGCCAACAGGTCAGCGCCACTCGGCGCCATCGTCATCCGATTTCGAGATCGGGCAGGATCAGTAGCGTGGTCGGCAGACGCACGTGGAGATCGTACTGCCCCTTTACTGCTTGGAGACTGAAGATGCCATGCTCATCGGCATCCATTTCGAGGGCAGGTACCGTAGAGCCGGTTTGAACCAGCGCGATGGGAATCGCTGGAGGCAACTCGTCGAGCCCGACCTGACCGAGGATGTGCCAAACCGTCTCCCCATGCTCGGTCACTGGCTCCATCTGGAGGTCGACATCGGCCACCTCGCTCTCGAACAGGATATGGCGAGGATCTCCGGGGCCGCGCACGCCAATGAGCACAGGTCCCTTCTCGCTATCGAAGGCGAGCCGGGCCACGACCGGCAACAGCCCTTGCAACCGGCCGGCTCGAGAAGGCTGCGCATGCCGAAAGAGCGCGCGGGCCCGCGCGATGACCGCAAGCGGTGGCCCAACCGTTTCGGCAGAGTTCAGTACGCGACGTACCGCGCGATAGCGCGAGACGGTGGCCGCACAGTCCGTGCACGTGGCAACGTGCGCCGCCACCGCAGCAGCCTCCAGATCGCTCAGGTCATCCGCGGCATAGTCGATCAGCCGCTCGTAGGGAACCGGATGGCTGCTCATGCTTGCTCCTTGTTGTGCAACGGAGCAGAGAAAGAATCAAACCGAAAAAATACATGAAATGTATACCCGAGCCCGAATTGCTTGGACTACCTCCGACTGCTCCTCACCGGTCCGGCTCGAACCCCATCTCCAGCAGCACCGCCTCAAGCTTCTTGAAGCATCGGGCACGGGTGGGACCAATGCTTCCAAGCGGGACGCCCAGCCGCTCAGCGACCTCGTCGTAGCTCGGTTCGTCGGGATCGAGGAAGAGAGCCGTCAGGAGCGCACGACAGCGGTCATTGAGGCGCCAAATCGCGTCGCGAACCTGCTCGCGCTCCCATCGGAGGACATCCTCGGGCGACGGGGTGCTCGCATCGACGAGGGTTTCGTCCAACGTGGTGTGAATCGTGGTTCGTTTTCGCAGTCGCCAGCATTCTCGGTGGGTTGTGGTGATGAGCCAGGACGAGAGACGCGCCTGGTCGCGCAGAGTGTGCAGATCGCGGAGGACGATGGCGCAAACGTTCTGGAAGATATCGTCCGCGTCATCCCGAGAAAACCCGCTTCGCAGCGGAATGGAGTACACCAGCCGCCCGTACCGGGCAATAAACTCGTCCCACGCACCCTCGTCGCCGTCGATGCACGCCTGAACGAGAGCGGGATCGGCAAGGTAAGAGTCGGACAATGCGTGTTTGGGAGCGGCCATGTACTCATCCTCAGCCGTGTCATGTCGCCGGGGGAAGTCGAGACAACCTGACATTAGGAGCGCTAACGTCAGGAGACGACTGCGATCCGAGCATCGGAGCAACGCTGGAGGCGCCCGGGCGCGAAGTCTAGCATCAGGGCAATCGCATTTAGGCGGCCAGGACGTGGAGGAGGTACCCCTCATCCCACCCGCACTTGAGGCGCGTGGCGTGGAGCCCGGCCGTGACGGTGGTGTCTTGGCGCAGCAGGTTGAGGGCGATGTGCCGGAGCAGCGCGACATTCTCGGGGGCGTGGCCCGCGCGGACGCGGCACTCGTCCTCGCGAAACGCGGCATCCAGGACCCAATGCGGCGTGTTCTCGATGCCCCCCAGTGCCCCCGCTCCGCCGCGGCGATCCGGGCCGGGTCGGCCGGCAGGCTGGTCAGGTAGGAGCGGACCTCGGTCGTGGTCGCGCCGCCACTCCGGCGCTCGCCGGCCACGGTGGCCAGGCTGTGCAGCCCCGGACACGCGCCCACCGGATCGACCCAGGCCACCACCTCGGGGTCGTCGCTCGCCTAGCAGCGCCGCACCTCCAGCCGCCCCTGGTCCTTGCCGACCGTGGCGTGCTGGGCCGGCGCCAGGCCGACCGCGTCACGGGCACTGACTGCGAAGTGGTGGGTGACCAGGACCGGCCTATTTCGAGGCCGTCAAGCGCACGTCATCTGGCCCCAGCGGAGGGAAAAGGCTGCATCAAGCCCACCTGAGTCGGAAGGTCCTCCTGGGTGGCGGCTCATCCCGGCTCGTTCTCAACGTCCTCAATCCCAGTAAGGGCCACAACCACAAAATCTCAGTGATGGAGCCTCTCATTGCCCAGTGCTACGCTAAGATTGCTGGATGACCGACCCGGCGGCGTTTGCCGGCGGCCGTTGGACAGCGCATCGCCGGTAACGATTTGACGAGGGCCGTCAGCATGAGGCGTGAGGGGCAGACAACGATCGCCCCGGGCACGGTCATCGTTCGCGATCTCGCGTTTCGCTATCCTCCTTGGCGTCCGGGTCTCGCACCGGTTCAGGCTCTTGACGGGATCTCCTTTCACGCCGAGCCGGGGCACACGATCGGAATCTACGGCACGGGCGGTTCGGGCAAATCCACGCTCTGCCTGGCCCTCAACGGCATCGTGCCTCAAGCGACCGGCGGCACGATCCGTGGTGAAGTCATGATCGGGGCCTGGAGCACACGAACCCATCCAATTGCCGAACTTGCATCCCGCGTTGCCTTGGTTCTTCAAGACCCCGATGCCAGCCTGATCGGACGCTCGGTGGAAGACGAGGTGGCGTTCGGTCCGGAAAACCTCGGCGTGCCGCCTGTGGAGATCGAGCAGCGCATCGAAACGGCGCTGGACCGGGTGGGCGTGGCCGCCTACCGATCTCGACGTTCGTCGCAACTCTCCGGTGGGGAGAAGCAGCGGGTCGCCATTGCCGCCGCCCTGGCAATGCAGCCGGCCGTCCTCGTCCTGGATGAACCGACTGCGGCCCTTGATCCCCAAGGCTCAGCCGCGGTTGCCGGCGTGCTCCGCACCCTCGTCACGGAGAAGCGCACTACCATCATCCTGGTGACCCAAGACCCCGATCTGCTGGCCGCGCTCACTGAGGAACTCCTGATCCTGGATGCAGGGCGCGTCGTCCGACGAGGAACGCCGCGGGAGGTCTTCGCGCATGGTGCGGAGCTGCGCAGGCTTGGCCTCACTCCACCGCCCCTGGCGAACGTAGCAGAGCAACTCAACGCCATGCTGGAGACGAACTTCACGTTTCTCGACCACCCAACGGCAGTCCAATCCCTTACCGATGCACTTAGGAAGAGTCCCCTTGCTCTCGGGGACCCTACTTCCTGACCCGTCAGGTGACACCCGAGCACCGCGAGTTGATCATCCAGGTCCGGTCGGTGTCGTACCGCTACGGCGGAGATGTCGACAGGCAGGCGATCTCTGAGGTCGACTTGGAGATTAGGCGCGGGGAATTGATCGCCCTGCTTGGCCATAACGGATCAGGCAAGAGTACGTTCGCGCGGCACCTGAACGGGCTGCTCAAGCCCTACGCTGGCCAGGTCCTCATCCACGGCTTGGACACTCGGGAGCTGCCGGTTCACCGGCTGGCGCGGCACGTCGGCTATGCGTTCCAAAACCCGGATGACCAACTCTTTGCGGCAACGGTCGCTGAGGACATCGGCTTCGGGCCCCGCAATCTGGGACACGACGCGGCAGAGATCGAGCGACGCGTTGGGATGTCGATCGAGCGGCTCGGGTTGTCCGACATCGCCGGGCATCATCCATTCCTACTCAGCAGGTCCACGCGGCGACTCGTTGCCCTAGCCGGGGTCCTGGCGCTGGCTCCGGAGGTGCTGGTCTTGGATGAGCCGACGGTTGACCTCGATGCCTGGGCCGCAGACCGGGTGCTGACAGTCCTCCGCCAGCAGGTTGCTGACGGGGGTGCCGTGCTCCTCATCAGCCATGACATGGGCCTGGTTGCTGCAACTGCCGATCGGGTGGTGATACTGCGAGGCGGTCATGTGGTCGCCAACGGACCGACTCGGGCGGTGATGACCGATCTTTCCTTCCTAACAGGAAACAGCCTAGCCCTGCCGCCCGTCACCGAATTAGCCCAGGCACTTGCCCCACATGGGATGCGTCCCGATGTTCTCGACCCTCAAGAATTCTGCGATGCGTACGCGGCCCTTTGGCACGCGCGTCACCCGCGGCGAGTGATGTCGGGGCCATGAGCGTCACCTTCGATGTCTACGTCCCGGGTAGAAGCCTAATCCATCGCCTCGATGCCAGGGTCAAACTTGTGGCGCTCCTGGCACTGGCTGTCTCTCTACTCCTTGCCGACGGCCCGGTGTTCCTTGCGGCGACGACCTTGATCATC
This sequence comes from Thermomicrobiales bacterium, assembly GCA_030446955.1. Taxonomy (GTDB): domain Bacteria; phylum Chloroflexota; class Chloroflexia; order Thermomicrobiales; family UBA6265; genus LC2-1. The sequence continues at coordinate 2,161 of JAUJMG010000107.1, read as the reverse complement.
CAGGCGCTGCTGCTCTGCTCAGGGGTTCCCCCCAGGCATCTGGGCCAGGTCTGGCGAGCCTTGCTGCCCCTGCTGATCCTCGTGCTTCTGCTGCGGCCCCTCTTCGACCGCGCGGGACAGCCTGTCCTCCTCGACCTGGGCCTCCTCCGATTGACGGGCCCCACGCTGTTGCGTGGCTTGGCGGCCGCGCTCCGCCTGGCGGCGCTCAGCTTCGCCGTCTATGGCTGGCTGGCGACCACCTCAGAACGGGATCTCGTGCGGTCCCTCGTCCGCCTCGGCCTCCCCCACGGACGGGGTGTCGCTGTGGCGATCGGGCTCCGCGCGATTCCAACCCTCGCCGACCGGTTCACGGCAATCTCCGACGCGCAACAGGCCCGCGGCCTCAACCTCGATGGGACTAGCCTCCAGCGCCTCCGCGCTCGGGTTCCAATCCTGGTTGCGACGGTTGTCGCCGCTATCCGGACGGCCGATCAGATGGGCGCAACCGTCGCCGCCCGAGCCTACGGTGCCAACCGCCGTCCGACTGCATTCCGAGACCTGCAGATGCGCCCGGTCGACTGGCTGATCCTCGCTCTCACCCTCGTGGGAGGTACGCTGCTCCTCGCTGCAGCCGGGACCGGGCGACTCGACACGTGAGAGAGGCTGGTCAAGCATTACGATCCGCGTGGGAAACTGGCTCTGCCCATCGCCGCACGATACCGTGAACGAGAGAACGACATCCTCTCCTCGTCGATACCCGACCAATCAAAACCCGGCATCCATCTGGCAAGTGGTGCCCGATGGGGCCTGAAGGCACTCTGGTATGATCCGAGCGTCCTTGCTCACGGCTGGAATACCACTCTGATCACCAATGAAAGGCCTCTCCGATAAATGCGGGCGCTCCTTAGCGTTTTCGATAAAACCGGTGTTGTCGAGCTAGCCGAGTCCCTGATCGGCCTTGGCTTCCATATCGTCTCCACGGGCGGCACCCTCCGCCAGTTGTCCGCCGCTGGTGTGGACGTGACGGCCGTGGCAGATGTCACCGGATTTCCCGAACTGTTGGATGGGCGCGTAAAAACGCTCCATCCTCGCATCCACGCTGGGCTGCTCGCGCGTCGCGATGACACGACCCACCTCGATCAACTCACCGAGCACGGGATCCCAACCATCGACCTGGTGGTCGCCAACCTCTACCCATTCGGCGAGACCGTTCAAGATCCCCGGGTGGCCGTCGAAGAGGCAGTCGAGCAGATCGATGTCGGCGGGCCCGCGATGATCCGGGCAGCCGCCAAGAACTTCGCGGGCGTCATAGTCGTCACCGACCCGGCTGATTACCCGCTCGTGATCAACGAACTCAGAGCGGGAGACATCACTTCCGAACGAAGGCGAGCCCTTGCGGCCAAGGCGTTCGCGCACGTCGCCGCGTACGATGCCGTGGTCGCTCAATATTTGCGCGGAGGCGACAGCGACCAGACCCTCTTTCCCGAGGAGTTCAGCCTCGCAGGCCAACGCGTCCGCCATCTGCGTTACGGTGAAAACGCTCACCAGCGAGCGGTGGCATACCGGCGGCTCCAGGCGGGCCAGGCGGACCTCGGCGTGCTGGATGCGGAGCAACTCGCGGGCAAGGAGCTCTCCTTCAACAACCTGCTCGACGCTGATGCGGCATGGGGAATCGTGCAGGCGTTTTCCGAGCCGACGGTAGCGATCGTGAAGCACACGATCCCCTGCGGCCTCGCCAGCCGGGACGCCCTGCCCGAGGCCTTCGCGGCGGCGCTGGCGGGCGATCCGGTGTCGGCCTTCGGTGGCATCGTCGCACTCAACCGTCCCGTGGACGAGGAAACTGCCCAACGCTTGGCCGATGGCTTCTTCGAAGTCATCGTGGCACCGGGATTCAGCCTGGCCGGGCGGGGAATTCTCGCTCGCAAGAAGCAGCTGCGGCTCCTGCACATGCCTGAGTCTGGATCCGAGACGGGCTCTCGACGCCGCTCCTGGGACATCCGGCTTATCACCGGCGGGTTCCTCGTCCAGGACGATGATCTTGAGCCGGACGATAGCTCGACGTGGCGATTACTCAGCAACCGTTCCCCAAGTGGCGTCGAATGGGTGGATCTCCGGTTCGCATGGGAAGCTGTCCGCCACGTCAAGTCCAATGGAATCGTGCTCGTCAAGAATCGCGCCCTGA
>JAUJMG010000531.1 GCA_030446955.1 Thermomicrobiales bacterium | reverse complement strand
CCTCCAGAGCCCAGGGCGAGTCCAGCGAGTTGATTCGTGTCCACAGCTGCGTCGTCGGCTGATCCCAGCGCTTGCCGACTTCGATCAAGCCTGCGCGAGCGGCTTCTTTCCTGCTGGTCGGCACCGCGTCCTCGAGGTTGCCGAGCAAAATGTCCACCCGAGGTGCGAGGTCGGCGATCTTCGCTCGCATCCGCTCGTTGCTCGGGTCGAAGAAGTGGATCACGCGGGAGGGCCGGGTGGGAATCTCACGGACTGGCTCCGGCGCCCCCAGTGCGAGCGGGGAGAAGAAGTCCTTCGGGGAGCGCATGTCTCTCCTGTCTGTCTCACCCACGTCCAACCGACCAGCCCCCGTGCGGACCGCCGCGCAGATGCTAGCCCCGCCGCGTGGGAGAACTTGATGGCGCCACCCTCCCGGGGTGGTTCACTCCGGTCTTCTCCGAGGCCGGGCGCCCGCCCTCGCCACCGGCGTAGGCTCGCCGATGGCCTTCGCACCATGGCACTGGCGCCTGTCCCCTCGGGCGAGCAAGGGCGGATCGACATGCGCGTGATCGTGGAGAAGGACATCCGGGTCGCCATGAGCGATGGGGTCGAGCTCGCCTGCGACGTGTATCGCCCGGAGAGCCGCGACGCCCTGCCGACGCTGGTGGAGCGCCTGCCCTACAACAAGGAAGCTCCCGGCTACCACGCCTACCCCTTCGACCCGTTGAGGGGCGCGCTTGCCGGCTATGCCGTCGTGGTGCAGGACACGCGGGGACGCTTCGCTTCTGGAGGACACTTCACGCCCTTCACCGACGAGGCCGCTGACGGTGCCGACACGGTCGCCTGGGCGGCTACGCAACCATGGTCATCCGGCAGAGTCGGGATGGTGGGCGTCTCCTACTTCGGGGCGACGCAGTGGCTCGCTGCATCAAGGGCACCCGGCCCACTGCGAGCAATCGCCCCTCAGCTCACCAGCGCTGAGTACTACGAGGGTTGGACGCACCAGGGCGGCGCCTTCCAGCTCGGGTTCTCTCTCCTCTGGGCACTGCGTCTCGCGCTGGGCGAGCAGGAGCGCCGAATGGCCTCCGGTACCACCCCCGCAGCGTCGGCCTTGGACTGTGTGCACGCGATCGATCGCGCGGGCGAGCTCTACCGGCACTTGCCCCTCAACGACATGCCACTCCTCGAGGAGCTCGCCCCCTACTACTTGGAGTGGCTCGCGCATCCTTCGAGGGACGAGTACTGGCGGGCCACGGCACCGAACGAGTACTACCAGCGCATCACTGTGCCAGCGCTCAACATCGGTGGGTGGCATGACATCTTTCTCGGCGGAACGATTGCCAACTACCTCGGCATGCGACAGCGGGGAGGCAGTGAGCAGGCCCGCTCCCTGCAGCGGCTGATCATCGGTCCTTGGGCCCACGGTGCCCACACCGGGACGTTCGCCGAACGGGACTTTGGGCTGTCGGCGGGAACGGAGACCACGGATGTCACAGGCATGCAGCTGCGGTGGTTCGACCATCTTCTGAAGGACGTCGACAACGGTGTGGACCGTGAGAAGCCCGTCCGCGTGTTCGTGCAGGGCGCAAACCGCTGGCGCGAAGAGGACGAATGGCCGCTTCCGGGCACCGACTACACCCGCTACTTCTTGCGCGGCGAGGGTCGGGCCAACACGGCGTCAGGCGATGGAAGGCTCTCGCTAGAGGCGCCCGGCGACGAGCCGCAGGACGCCTTTCTCTACGATCCACGCGACCCGGTCCCCACGGTGGGTGGCCAGACCTTCCTCCCGGGGCTCTTCATCGCCGCCAATGCGGGTCCTCGCGACCAGCGCTCGGTCGAGGGGCGTCACGACGTTCTCTGCTACACGGCTCCGACTCTGGAGCAGCCCCTGGAAGTCACGGGACCGGTGAGCCTGCGGATCTTCGCCTCATCGACGGCGCTGGACACCGATTTCACCGGCAAGCTCGTCGACGTGTACCCCGATGGGCGCGCCGAGCTCGTGACCGACGGGATCCTGCGAGCCCGCTACCGCGAATCCACAGGCGAACCTCTCCTGCTGGAGCCCGGTCGCGTGTATCAGCTTCACATCGACCTCCGTGCGACCGCCTATCTATTCCCGGCAGGGCACCGAGTGCGCCTCGAAGTGTCGTCCAGCAACTTCCCGCGCTTCGATCGGAACTCCAACACCGGTGGCGTGGTCGCACAGGAGCACGAGCACCAACCCGCGATCAACCGGGTCCACCACAGCCGCTCGTACCCATCGTGTCTGGTCCTGCCCGTCATCCGGCGCTGAGCTGAAAGGAACAGGCGAGGAAGCGGGCGGTGGACCGAGCGCCCCGCGCCCGTCCCTGGCACGATTCCGGCGGGTGCCGACCGGGTGATCAGGCGGCAGCCTCGAGTGCACGAACGACCGCACAGGAGTGGTGATGCCGGACTGGAAAGGAATGCTGAAGAAGGGCACCGAGCTGGCCATGCAGGCCAAGTCGGAGCTCGAGGACCGCGGCGTCCTCGGCGACCGCCAGCAACAGGACACCGGCCCGGCGAGCGGCGCTGGCGCGCCAACCGCAGCCTCCCCCGCCGACGAGGCACGGGAGGTCACGGGGCCTGAGCACCCTCACCCCTTCGAGCTGCTGACGACGGAGGACGTCGCGGCGGCCCTGGGCGTGGATCCCACGTCGGTCCCGCCGCCTACGGCGAGCATCAGCGACGGCTCGGCCGGCCCGAGCTGGGTCGTGCGCCGAGGCGGCACCGAGGTGACCGTCGACCTCCAGCTCTACGTCGACGGCTACGACGTGGACGAGCTGGCCGGCTACGGCGATGACCCCGAGCGCCTGCCAGGCGTGGGCGATCGAGCCGCCATCGGCGGCGATCTCGTCGCCGTCAGCCGGGGCGGGGAGACCATCTCGATCACGGCGACCACGGCGTCCGGCGAGCCGCTCCGGTCCGCGCTCGAGTCGCTGGCCCGTGCCGCGGCGGCGCGGCTTCCGGACTTCCGGGAGTACGCCGCTCGCATGTCGGCCCCCGGGGGCCCCGTACTGACCGATGTGCTGCCGACGGATGCGGTGTCCGGGCTGATGGGTGTGGCGCTGGACACGCCGTCAATCGAGCGCTCGGTCGAGGAGGTCCGCGTGACCTGGAGCGAGCCACCGGCACCCGTCACGGACGACTACGAAGAGAAGGCCCCGCAGATCCGCGTCGAGGTGACCCACTACCTCGTGGACCCGTGGGAGCAGCAGAAGCGGATGGCCGACAGCGGCAGC
>JAUJMG010000530.1 GCA_030446955.1 Thermomicrobiales bacterium | reverse complement strand
GTCGAGCACATCTACAACGGCCTGACCCGGATCAAGCCGGACCTCACGGTGGAGCCGGACCTGGCCGAAAGCTGGGAGATCTCCCCGGACGGGCTGACCTACACCTTCAAGCTGCGCCAAGGCGTCACGTTCCAGGACGGCACCCCGCTCAAGGCGAGCGATGTCAAGTTCAGCTTTGAGCGGCTGGTCGACCCGGCGATGGCCTCGCCGAGCGCCTCCGACCTGGCTTCGATGGAGCGGGTCGAGGCACCCGACGATGCCACGGTGGTCCTGACGCTCAAGGCGCCGGACGCCTCCTTGCTCGCGATCCTGGCCAGCCAGAGCTGCATCGTGATGTCGGAGCAGTTCGTCAAGGCGAACAACAACGACGTCTCCCAGACGGCGATGGGCACTGGGCCGTTCGCCTTCAAGGAGTACGTGCCCAACACCCGGGTCGTGCTCGAGAAGAACCCGACCTACTACGAGGAAGGGTTGCCCTACCTCGACGGCCTGGAGATGCTGATCGCCTCGGAAGATACCGCGCGGACCACGGCGGTCGTCACCGGCACGGTCGACTTCATCGAGTACGCGCCGCTGCGGGATATCCCGATCCTTGAACAGGACCCGAGCATCGTGCTCGCCGGCGAGGCGAACACCAACATCCGGATGATCGGCTTCAACTGCGCCAAGGCGCCATTCGACAACCCGAAGGTCCGCCAGGCCATCGCGGCGGTGATCGACCGCGAGGCGGTGCTCGGGCCAACCGTCTTCGGCTACGGCACGCCGACGGAGGTCCTCTTCCCGGAGACCTTCTGGGCGTCGCTGCCGCAGGAGGTGCGGCCGCCGGACGTGGAGCGGGCCAAGGCGCTGCTTGCGGAGGCCGGTATGGCCGACGGCTTCCAGACCGTCATCACCTCCTGGTCGCAGTACTCCTTCCTCTCCAATGCGGCGGTCGTGATCCAGGAGCAGCTCAAGCAGCTGGGGATCGAGGCCGAGCTGAACCTGGTCGAGAACGCGACCATGATCGACCAGGTCTACGTCCAGAAGGCGTACGACATGGCGGTGACCGGCACGAGCGCCTACGTGGACCCGGACCAGGTGATGGCCGACTTCGTGACCGGGGAGAGCGGCAACTTCTCCAGCTACAGCAACCCGCGGGTGGACGAGTTGGTCCAGCAGGGCATCGCCAGCACCGACCTTTCTCAGCGCACGGAGATCTACCAGGAGATCCAGCAGATCCTGCTCGAGGACGTGCCCTGGGTGAACCTCTTCATTGCCAACCAGTTCGAGGCGATGAAGCAGGACGTCAAGGGCTACACCCACATCCCCACCGGCAGCAACATCGAGTTGCGCCGGACCTGGCTGGATCGTTAGGCAAGGGGAGGGAGCGCCGGGAGGCGGGACGGTGGGCAGCGCGGTACCCGGACAGACGCCTGATCGACCGGCCGGACGGGTGGCCTTCCGCGCCCGTCCGGCTTCCTCGGCGCCTCTGGGTCGCCCAGCCTCCCGCTGCCCATGACCGCGTATATCCTGCGGCGGCTGGCGCTGCTGGTCCCGGTGCTGTTCGGGGTCTCGCTGGTCACGTTCACGCTGGTGCGCCTGATCCCGGGTGACGCGACGCTGCTCGCGATCGGGGTCGACCAGCGGGCGTCGCCGGAGGTGCGGGAAGCGCTTCGCCGCTCCTACGGGCTTGACCAGCCGCAGCCGGTGCAGTTCGCGCGCTGGCTGGGTAAGGTCGTGCAGGGGGAGTTAGGAACCTCCCTGCGGACGCGCCGGAGCGTCACCGAGGAACTGTCGCTGCGGCTGCCGGTGACGCTGGAGCTGGCGGCGCTGGCGGCGTTGCTGGGGACGGGTCCGGCGCTGGTGGCGGGGGTGCTGGCGGCGGTACGGCGCAATTCCACCCTCGACTACGCCGCGACGGTGGTGACCTTGATCGGGGTGTCGGTCCCCAACTTTCTGCTCGCGACGCTGCTGGTGCTGGTCTTTTCCTACAAGCTGCGCTGGCTGCCGCCGATCGGGTACGCCTCGCTGCAGGACGCGCCGCTCGAGAACCTGAAAAGCATGCTCCTGCCGGCGGTCAGCCTGAGCCTGCCGCTGGCGGCGGTCCTGATGCGGAACATCCGCTCTGCGACCCTGGAGGTGCTGAATCAGGATCATGTCCGGGTGGCGCGGGCGAAAGGGCTGCGGGAGGGGAGAGTGCTGATGCGCCACGTGCTCCCGAACGCCGCGCTGCCGGTGATCACGATTGGCGGCATCCAGGTCGCCAGCCTCCTCGGCGGCACCGTTATCGTGGAGACGATCTTCGGGCTGCCGGGGATCGGACGCTACATCTACGAGTCCATCGCGAACCGCGACTACCCAGTGGTGCAGGGGGTGACGCTGGTGGTGGCGATCTTGTTCGTTCTGGTCAGCCTGCTGGTCGACATCCTCTACGCGGTCGTTGACCCCCGGCTGCGGACGGCGCGCTGAGGTGGCGATGCCAGGGAGCGGTGGCGAGGGCGGATCGGGTTGTCCGGGCGCCGGGCGGCCGGCGTGAGGAGATGATGCAGGCGCGAACCCCTGCCGCCGCGGCCACCGGCACGAGCGGCGCCCCGGAGCAGACGCTCGGGGATGCGGCCCCTGTTCGCCAATCGGCCCGGACCGGTGTCCTCACCGCGCTGCGGCGGCAGCGCTTGGCGATGACGGGCGCGCTGATTGTGGCGTTCTTCGCCATCGTTGCCATCGTCGGCCCGGCGATCGCGCCGCACGGGCCGACGGAGCAGTTCACCCGGGACCGCCTCCATGCGCCCAGTCTGCGGTATCCCTTCGGCACCGACGAGTTTGGCCGCGACATCTTCAGCCGGCTGCTCTACGGGGCGCGCATCTCGTTCCAGGTCGGCGCGATCGCCGTCGGCATCGCCGGGACGCTCGGGGTGGTCCTTGGCATGGTCGCCGGCTACGCGGGTGGCTGGGTGGACAACGTGCTGACCCTGCTGATGGACGTGGTGTTCGCGTTCCCGGCCATCCTACTCGCCATCGCGATCGTCACGATGCGGGGCAATTCCCTGGCGAACGTCATGATCGCGATCGCCGTCGTCTACGCGCCGACCTTCATGCGGGTGGTGCGGGGGGCGGTGCTCGGGGTCCGGAGGACCGCCTACGTCGAGGCGGCCGTGGCGGTCGGGGCGCCGGTGCCGCGGATTTTGGCGCGGCACGTCTTCCCGAACATCACCGCGCCGCTGATCGTCCACGCCTCCCTCAACTTCGCCTTCGCGGTGCTGGC
>JAUJMG010000106.1 GCA_030446955.1 Thermomicrobiales bacterium | reverse complement strand
GTGCAGAAGCCGCACTGGAGACCGTGCATCTCCCAGAAGCCCTGCTGGACCGGGTGATAGGTGTCGCCGTCAGCAAGCCCCTCGATGGTCGTCACCTCGGCGCCGTCAGCCTGGACCGCCAACACCGTGCAGCTCTTGATCGCCTTGCCGTTCAACTCCACCACGCAGGTGCCGCACTGGCTCGTGTCGCATCCCACGTGCGTCCCGGTCAGCCCCAGGTGATCGCGTAGGTAGTGGACGAGAAGCAATCGCGGCTCCACCTCCCCTTTGCGGGCGGTCCCATTCACCTTGAGCTGGATGGCCACCGTTGGCGGGGCCACCGTTATCGCGTCCACCATCGTCAGCATCGCTCCTTTCGTGCGCACGGGTCTCTGCCGCCCTATTCACCTGCGCCCGCTCATCCAGATCCGGCTTCTTCCACTCAGGCCACTGGCGAAGCGCTAGGACCGGATTCCAGACGAGAGTTCCGGCACCTCTCCAGGACAGGGGGGCGCACTATAGGCGCCCTGCGGAGAGCCGCGGCAGTATATCCTCGGGTCCAGATGTTGTCTTTTGGGACCACGCTGCGGCTCAAGAGCCACGTTACTCAAGCTACCCGACTCCTTCGAAGCCACCACATCCCTCCCCGGCGTCCTCGAGCGGTCGGAGGAGGAGATCGGTGAGAGCGGATCCCTGACCAGGTGAAGAGGCCCCTAGAACTCAGCAAGCACAGCCATTCGTCAGAGAAACCTGTTGGGACGCACTCGGCGCACTGCACACGGCAGAACCATGCGTCAATGACTGCTATACTTTAGGAAGTGTGAAGGATTGGCCGACGACGGGGACGGTCGATTCCCGGAAATGTGTGGCTCGACCTTCCCGGAGCATGGATTGCCTTCCCCAGCGAGAACCTCCCCCGATCAGTCCCTGCCGCCCGGCATCAAGCGCACTCCCACTCACTCTCCGAACGATGCACTGCCTGCCCCAAACCCACGCCCGGTCGTACCGACGATGCCTGCTCGGTCGTTGGGGGACAGCGTGCAGTCAGGCATGTTCTCGGCGCTGGTTCGGTACCCAACGTATCGACGGCTCTGGTTCGGATCCCAGGCGGCCTCGCTTGGTCAGTGGATGCAACAGGTGGGCTTGGGTTGGCTGGCCTACTCGCTAACAGACTCGGAGTTCGTGCTCGGGCTGGTCGGCCTGATGGCCGGTCTCCCGTTCCTGGTTGTCTCAATCCCCGGCGGTTTGCTGATCGACCGCGTTGACCGCCGCCGCCTCATGCTGGGCTGTCAGACGGCCGCTGCGGTCCTCGCCGTGGTTGTCGCGGCAGACGTCATCGGTGGTTGGGTGCGCCCCTGGCACCTGCTCGCCGCCGCGTTCCTCAACGGCTCGCTTCAAGCCGTCCTTAATCCCACCCAACAGTCACTGGTTCCCAGCCTTGTGGACCGGGTTGACCTCACCAACGCTATCGGTCTGAACAGCGCGGGACAAAACATGACCCGTGTGGTCGGCCCATCGATCGCCGGTGGGATGATCGGGATCTTCGGCGTCGGCTCCGCCTTCCTCCTGCAGGCCGCGGCGCTCTGCGGCGCACTCGCCCTTGTCTCGGGAATCACCGTGCCCCCTCGAAAACCGGGCCAGACCGTTCCAGGTCCACGCAGCGTTTTCGACGGCATCCGCTTGATCGCGCGACGGCCGGATCTGCGGGGCCTTTTCCTGCTCGCCTGCGTGCCGACGTTCTTCGTCTTTCCCTACGTCCAGTTTCTCTCGGTCTTCGCACGAGACATTCTGGGGATTGGGCCGAGCGGCTTAGGTCTGCTCATGGCGGCATCAGGTTCAGGTGCCGTCATCGGCTCCCTCATGACCGCCGCCCGGCGCCACTTCACCGGAGCGGGACGAACACTGATCGTGATGACCGTTGCCTACGGAGCGGTCATCGTTGGCATCGCGGCATCCCGCTCGGTCTTCCTCACCCTGCCGCTCCTGGTCTGTGCCGGCATCCTCGGCGCTTCCTACATGAGCACCAACAACGCCCTCTTGCAGCACCGTATCACCGATGACGTCCGTGGGCGGGTGATGGGCGCCTATATGCTCACCTTCGGCCTGATGCCGCTGGGAGCGATGCCGATGGGTATTCTCGCCGACCACGTTGGCACGCCGCTCGCCGTCGCCACCGGCGCGATCATCTCATCCGTGCTGGCGGCGCTCGTTGGCTTCTCTTCTCGAGAGCTACGGGAGCTGTAACCGGCACTGCAGGAGGAGAAGGCTACCCGACGCTCCGGGCCGGTGGTCGCTCCCTCACGCCGGCCGCCGCAGCACCAGCGATATTTCCCGATGAACTTCCGTCCGTCTCCGGTGGTCGCTGCGCGAGCAACTCATCGATCACCCGATCGACTTCTGCGTCCAATGACGGCGCCAAGGATGTACCGATCCGTCCTAGCTCCTGAAGCGCTGCGGCGAAATCGGGCACCGGCGGCAGCATCGGTCCCATCAGCTCACGGAGCTGGCCCCGATACCATGCCCCAGCTCGGCGCCGCACTTGATTGATCGAGGGTGGTACGACACCGGCGGCACCCGCTTTTTGAGCCACCCGCTCCCGTAAATCCCGGGTCATCAGCGCCAGGGCAGCCACTTGGTCCACGGCCGCCCGCTGCGCCCTCACCGACTGGACATCGTCGTACCAGGCGGTAACAAGCTCAAAGGCCGATACGGCCTCAGTCGCTCGGCGCTCCGCCTCGGCGCGGACGGCCGCCTCGTCCACCACGGGCCGGTCATTGAACGCCAAGAGCGGGCCCGTCGCATCGAGCCAACAACCGACCCCAGCCCGGGCTAGGCGAAAGTAGTAGAGAGCCGCGAGGAGGTTATCTTCCACCACCACTGGTAGGGCGTCCACTCCAGCCAGCGGCTCCATCACCGGCGCTCCTTCCAACGCCTGGAAGAAGGCCCCGGCAGGTGCCGGAACGAGCACGACCTGATCCGGCCGCACGGTGGTGCGGACGATCCCATGCCGGCGGCGCAACATGATATGGGTGAGCGGAAAGTCGGGGCAGAGAAACACACCCTCGACGAGCTCCGGCTCAGTCCCGGGGTCGAGGTCACCGATGAGCCCCGTTACCAACTCGCCGAGACCGAGGAGGCCCTGGAGGACCGCGGTACTGACCTGCTTGGAGCGAGCCGTCTCCACCGAGAACTTGGCATCGGCCGCCTGGACCACCATCCGGCCGGCGCGGCGACCCACCACCAGAAGATCCGGGTTCTGCAGGGCCCGCCTGGAGGCGGCTGCAGCGATCGCTGGCCGATCGTCGAGGCGAGCAACGTGATCGACGAGGAACGCTTCGCCCCCGTCCCCCGGGACCTGACGATGGGTTCCCGGCCAGGTGTCAAGGTGGGCTGCGCAGAGGTCCGCCCAGCGAGCACCTACAAGCCCGCTTGCGCCGCCTCTGTCGGCGAGTCCCATGACCCCGCGATCCAACAGCGCCGCAACCAGGTCGCCGCCCGGTAGAAGCGGCGAGGAGACTACCGAATCCAAGTTACAACCACGTCGCGCCCTCGTGCCAATCCCGCTCCGCTGCGGCTGCCGAGCGCTTAGTCGCTCCGACCCGTCCGGGACAGGCACGGCTGAGCGCCAGGCAGATTGATCAAAGAATAGCAGCCAAAGCCGCGTGAGATGCTAGTATTGGTGCGCTGGAGTTCTGTCTGATCGGTCCAAGGTGAGTCGCGTGAGCAGCAACCCCGCCACGCCCCAGCGCACATCGCCACTCGACCCCTACCTGATCCAGTTCCTCCAGCATGTTGCCGAACTGGACAGCGGCTACTCTCCAGCCTCCCATACGCGCGCCATCGCTGAGCGATCCGGCCTCCTTTCCCCGTTCGTGGAGGCCCTGTTCACCAGCGCACGGGCCAGAGCCCTCATTGAGCCCTTCCGGTCCCCGCGGGCCCGCGGACGGACCCGCTGGAGGCTCAGTGCCCGTGGTCGCGCGCTCCTAGCGACGGTGCGGGACACTCCCGCTCCCCAACCGCCCGGCCACGAACGCTGAATGAATCGCAGATTCCGGCGGGCTAGGTTGCGGCCGGCGCTGGAACTCTGGTAGAACGGGCGCCGTTTGACCGGCCGAACGTCCCATCTCCTCTCCCTCGGCCGCCATCAACTGCCGGACCGTCCTTATCCGAACACCCAGGAGTCCTTTGCCTTGGCAAGCCCTGCCATCGAATATCCCCGCACCCCTGACGCGGCGACCAGCATGTCCGGCGCGGAGCTGGCGATCGCGACGCTGGAAGCTCACGGTGTCGACACGGTGTTCGGCATTCCCGGGGTCCACACCCTTGCCCTGTATGATGCCCTCGGTGCCTCGTCGATCCGCCACATCCTCGCCCGGCACGAGCAGGGCGCCGGATTCATGGCGGACGGGTACGCGCGGGCATCCGGCCGACCCGGCGTGGCGGTGATCATCACCGGTCCAGGCATCACCAACGTCGCGACCCCCGTTGGAGAAGCCTACGCGGACTCCTCCCCCGTCTTCGTGCTCTCATCCAACGTAGAGCGGGCCTACGTCGACCGCATGCGTGGGAGCCTCCATGACCTCAAGGACCAACTCGGCTTGATGGCCGCCGTCACCCAGTGGAACGCGCGCGCGATGACCGCCCAAGACGTCCCTGAGGTCGTCAGTGAGGCACTGAGGCGAGTCCTTCGAGGGCGCCCGCGCCCTGTCCACGTCGAGGTTCCGCTGGATGTCTTTGACGAGCAGAGTCGGGCGACGGTTCCACCCTCAAAGCGTGATGAGGGACGGATTTTGCCCGATTCCACCGATCTACGGGTGGCAGCAGACTACCTCAAGAGCGCGACGAAGGTGGTGCTGTACTGTGGGGGCGGGGCGGTCACGGCGAATGCCGGAGCGCACGTGCTCGCGCTGGCCGAGCGGTTAGGCGCGCCGATCATCACCAGCATCATGGGCAAGGGCAGCGTGCCGGAAGACCATCCGCTGGTCGTGGGGGCGCTCTGGGAGCCGGGCAACGCAGTGGACGCACTGCTCCGGGAGGCGGATTGCCTGGTCGTGTTTGGGTCCAAACTCGGCGTCCAGGCTACAGCCCATTTCCAACTCCCGATGCCGTCAACGCTGGTCCGGGTTGACGTTGATGCGCAGGAGCTCACGCTCAACGCCCAACCAACCCTGGGCATCCTGGGCGATGCGGCGTTGGCCGCCGAAGGGATTGCCTCCCTGCTTGCCGGAGAGGATTACCAGGCCACCGGGTTTGGAGCCGACGCTATCGCGTCGGCGCGCAGGCAAGCCCGCCTAGGGGCGTTTGGCGCCGACCGGCAGCCCTACTTGGACGCCCTCCGGCGGGCGGTGCCGCGTGACGGAATCCTTGCCTTCGATATGACGATGATGAGCTACGCTGCCTGCGGGCTCTTTCCCGTCTATGAGCCACGCACCTTCCTCTTCCCGTCTGGTTACGGCACCCTCGGGTTTGCCCTGCCCGCGGCGATCGGCGCCAAGGTAGCTCGCCCGGAGCAGCCTGTTGTCTGCGTCTGCGGCGATGGCGGGTTCCAGTTCACGATGGAGGAATTGGCGACGGCCATTCAGCATCGGGTTGGCGTGCCTATCGTGATCTTCAACGACTCCACCTACTCGGCCGTCAAGGACGAGCAAGCTCGTTCTCGTGGTGGTCGGTTCCTCGGGGTCGATCTCGTGAATCCCGATTATGTTCAACTCGCTCGGGCTTACGGAATCGAGGGCATCCGCTGCGAGACACCGGAGGCGATGGAAGGGGCCATAGTGGAAGCGCTCGGCCACGACCTCCCGACCATCATCGACGTACCGATCGCACCTTGGGTCTAAGCCGGACGCTGAGCGAACGTCGTCTCTGGTAACCTTGAAACGATGACCGGCCGCGCCGTGACGCGGTGAGGAGCAGTGCGGCGCAAGCGAAACCACTCACGCTGAGGATCCGCGCGAGCCAGTCCAGACCGTCGACCACGTAGGAGAGGCTCAAGCGAACGGGGCCGGTAGGAACGGGCACCTCCATGTAGCCATCGCCCGTCTGCGTGACCGGCGCCTGGTGCCCATTCACCGTCGCCTTCCAGCGCGGGTGCCACGTACGCCGGATCGTCGCCATTCCGCCTTCACTCCTGCCCTCTGCCTGCACCCGTTGATCCTCAACCGTCACATTGGAGGTCGAGCCGCCGGCAAAGCTCACCAACGGTGTTGGAGAATCCACCGCATAGATGTCGAAGAGCCCGCTCCGAACGGACCGGAGACCGGTGGCCGCTTCCGCGAACCGTTTGTTGGCCGTTTCTGTAACAACAACGGCCCCGATCGCGTGTCGTTCCAGGTACTCCGGTCGCAGCGCTTCCCCAATCCGGGACGGGACGTAGGCGTGTCCTTGCCGGGAGTCGAATGGGCCAACGTGACGGGTCTGCCAGTCCCACAGCCAGTCGTCGTAGTAGAACGCCCGCCCTTCATTCGCAACGGTCGGTGCCCAGAGCTGCTGGTGCCAAGAGATCGCGCTGCCCAGCACCAGGATCGCCGTCCCTGGCGGTGCAAGGTCGTCCGCTTCCCGGATGGCGGCGGTGAAATCCGCCGTCGCTGGTTGCCCAGTCGTCTCGATGGCATAGAGGGAGCGGTCGGCCGGTGGCACTTCACCCCTCGGTGATTCGGGAGCAAACGTGCCCATTGGCAGGAGGAGCAACAGGCCAATTGCCGCCAGTTGAACCCCATCGCTTGCTCCAACGGCCCGCGGGATGGCGGCCCCGATGCGCGCCGCCACGACCCGTATCGCCACCGCGGCCAGATAGAGGGAGAGCAATCGCTGGAACGGCATCAGCCGGGTGGTTTCAAGCTGCTCGAACACCCCTCCTCCGCCAGGTCCAAAGCTAAGCGTCAGGGTCGAGAGCACGTAAAGGATCAGCGTCACCGCGGCGGCCCGCGTCACCGGCCGCATTGGGCTCAAGGCAACGAGGAGTCCACCCAGCGCGAAAGCCAGCACCGGCAGGGACAAGGACTGGGCTATGGAGCGGACGTAGTCACGGGGTGCAGCGTAGCCCGAGTAGTGGACGAAATAGTAGAGGTCACTGAACCGGACTAAAGAGATCAGTTCGGGTGCCGCGAGCGCCGCTGCCACGGCCCCAACCACTGCCACGCGGGCGGCGAGGCGAAACGGTGAGGATCGCTGCCTCCGCGAGGTGAGCATCGCGGCGATCCCAACCCCGGTGCCGAGGACGACGAGTGCGACGAGTGATCGGGGGTTCGTGGTAACGGCAAACCCGGCCGCAAGGGCTGCGCCGGCTGCGGCTCGCCGATTCCCATCGTCAAGATAGGTCACCAGGCCGAGCAGGACGAAGAGCATTGCCACCGCGGCGGCAAGGTTCGCGACGAGACCCCACTCGACGAGCTCGGTGTATCCACCATGCCACCAGGCGCCGGGTACCGCTATGTGGGCGGCAAGGCCAACCAGACCAACCCCGAACCCCCAACCGTCCCGACGTGCCATCAAGAGGTAGGCGAGCCCAGGCGCGAGGAAAATCCCAATCACGACCAGCTTGTGCGCCACCGACACGGGGAAGGCGCCGAGCAAGAGCGCCCACACGCCGACATCCAACCAGGCCACGCCGAGCGGATAAAACTCGACCGGATATCCGCCCTGGTGGTGGCCGATCCATCGCAGCGGATGTGCAGCCGCGAGAGCCCGGCGCAGCGTTTCGGCCCGGGCAGCATGGAATGGGTGGTCGACCGTGGCAAAGGTGTCGGGGACCCTGACAATCCCGCCATCTGGGCTGGGAACGTGCGCCCAGAGATGGAAGGCACCGAGCCGGGCGGCAACCCATAGCGCGAGGAGCACCGTCAGGACGAGCCACCAACGGTTCGGTATACCCATGGAAGCGGGCGGATGACTGGAGGTGGTGGACGACGCCGACGACAACATGGAAGGCGCTTCAGCCCGTCCCGTGGTCGTGGATCGGTAGGTCACCCCTCTGCCGGCCCTGACGCCGATGCAGCTTTCACGTTGTCAGCGGGAGTAGGTGCTGAGGAACGCTCGGGTTTGGCCGGTTCCGGGGCAGTGGGAAGTTCGAGCATGATGCCCAAGCCGGCGATGGATGCCAAGATGAACAGGGCGACAGCGCCGAAGAAGGAGAACCGAAGCAACCCCGCGTTCCCGACATTCGGCAGGGTGTCAGCTTTGGAGGACCAGATCCGCGCTATTCTGGATCGCTCCGGAGTGCCACGCCCGTCATGGGTCGTCACGGAGCCCACCGCAAGAAACAGGATGAACGCGAGAGTCAGACCAGCCCAAACAAGCGCCTTCCCCCTGCTCGCCGCGCCCGTCTCGACGCCGAGCTTCGGGCGATGTGAGCTGGTCAACGCCCCTCCTGCTTCAGGCAGACCTCGGGCCATGGATTCGCTGCTCTCCGCATTCACGGCGCGTCCTCGTGCTCGTCTCGTCCGGTTCTACCAGTTGGGATAGTGCGGAACCACATACTGGGTGAAGATAAGCACGTTGAGCAAGACGAGGGCAGCGAAGGCGGCCGCTTGGCCGTAGGTGTGATATCGCAGAGGGATGAGCGTCCGGAGTCCAAGTAGCACCAACAGGGCCGCGGCGTTAATTGCCGGGAAGTAGTAGCGGGCCTGTGTGAGCACGAACCGCGTTCCGAACTGCACCACCGCGAGGTAGGCCACAAGGCATGTGCCCGCCAACATCAGCAGGGCCAGCGCCTGCCACCGTGTCGGCCGCAGCACCGGGTCGTCCTCTGTCCAGGTGCCCCGACGCGCGGCCGAGTAGGCGTACTGCACAAGCCCACCGAACGCGAACGCAAGCGGGAGCCCGATCGCCCAGAGCATTGGGGAAGAGAGAGGAATTTGGCGCCAGCCAAACTCTCCCCACGTCTCCTTGAACCGCATCACGGCGAACTCGCGGTCGAGAAGTTGAGCTATGAACCCGCCCTGTGGCCGGTTCCACCGTTGAAGTTCAGCGATTTGATCGAAGCCGGTGAGGTTACCGTAGCTCCGGTACAAGTACACGTACCAGGGAACGACGAGGAGAGCGAGGGGCAGAGCAATCAGCATGCCCCGCATCACCCACCCCCGCACGTCCCTCCAACCCGTCCCTGCGATCACCGTCAACCCCACAATCGGGACGGCGGTCAGCGATGTCCCCTTCGCCAGCAGCGCCAGCCCGAGCGCGAAGCCGAGCAGCACACAGGTCTTCGCTGGGAACCGGTCGCGCAGGCCGATGACCAGCAGGTAAAGCACCCAACTGTATAGAGCGATGCAGACGATGTCGTTGTTGACCATCGCCGCTTCATAGGAGATCTGTGGCTGGAGCGCAACAAAGGCAGGCACGGTGAATGCCAGGAAGCGATCGGCAGGAAAGAGAACCCTCGCCAGCAGGTAGGCGAGGAGCACCGTGACGATACCAAAGGGGATAGCGGCCGCCCGTAACACATATTGCTGCACGGCCGGAGAGGCCTGCTCTGTCGCCCAGTAGATCGGTGTCATCAGGATGTAGTAGAGGGGGGGGTGATTAGCTGCGTATTGCATCCCCTGAGGGCGGCCTGGCAACCCTCGGGGTGGATTGCTGAGGGCTGCTGGATTGTTAGGGACGCACGGGTTCCAGTCCAACGTGTATCGGCAGTAGCGGTAAAGGTCGTTTGGAAGTCGGTCTTCGAGCAGGACCGGGACGCGGCCTTCCGTAGCCACGGTGCGCAGGTAGGCGTAGTGCGCGACCTCATCGTGGCCGGTGAAGGGAGGAAAGGCCACCACGTAAATAGCCTGCTTTGCCAGGTAGAGCGTTAGCAACACCAGGACGAACTGCCGCGCCAGTGAACGACCGCGTAGGGCCGTCCACCACGTTCCCGCAACATTCATCGTCCCTGATCTCGGGCTCGGCACCGACCCCGACCCCGCCAACTCGGCCATCCGTTCCCCAGGCAGCATTAGCGGCCAAACGCCAAAAATCAGACCAGGAAGCCAGTCGCAGGGCGGTCACGGCGGCATGGGGTGAGGCGGAGCTACCTCACCCCATGCTCCGGCTTGCCGTCTTCCGGTCCCGACCCTCCAGCGGCCGGATTACCGGCGGTCAGCTGTTCCCGCAGGTTCAGCGACCCGCTTGATCTCGTGGTACTCCTTGTCGGCGTTGACCCGGTCGAGATCATGGTGCTCGCCGAGGATGTTCTTCGCCGCCAGGAGCCCCGTCTCGATCGAGTGGTCGGTGTTGTTGTACCGGAAGGTCCCGTAGCGACCGATGATTTGCAGGTTTTCGAACCCGTCAATAAAGGCTTTGATCTTCGCCAGCGGCTCCTCGTACCCGATCACATAGGACGGGTAGGCTCGCGGCGCCCGGATGATGAACCCGTCGATCACCTCGTCCCTGGTGATGAAGCCCATGTCCTCGATCAGGTGCTTGACCGTCTGCTCGACGAGCTGCTCCTCGGTCATGTTCCAGATGTGGTCGCCGAAGGAGCAGAAGTACTCCACTACCAGGGAGGTGTAATCGTCGTTCGGCACCATCGCCGGGCTCCAGTTCTTCGGCTCGTGGAAGCGCCCGAAGAGGATGTTCCGGTCGTGGACGTAGAGCCAGGTATCCTGCGTCACCTGCCGCTTCTTGAGCATCAGGTTAACCGTGATGATGTTGCGGAAGGTCAGTTTCTTCGCGGCGTCGATCACCTCGGTTGGCGCCGCGGGCTCCATGATCTGCGCCAGCATCGTCAGCGGGATTGAGGAGATGAAGTTGTCGCCCGTCACGAACTCCGTGCCAGCAGCAGTGGAGACCGTGAGGCCGGTCACCCGGTTGCCCTCCCGGTGGACCTTCTCGACCCCGGTACCGAGACGAATGTCGTTGCCCATCCGGGTGATGCCATCGGCCATCCGGTCGGAGAATCGGCCGAAGCCGTCCCGCGGGTACATGAACTCGTCGATCAGGCTGACGACCTTGCCCTTAGACGGGATCACCGCGTCTTTGACGGCGGTCATCAGGCTCATGCCCTTGGAGCGCTGGGAGACCCAGTCCCCGCTCATCTGATCGCAGGGGAGGCCCCACACCTTCTCGGAGTACCGCTGAAAGAAGAGTTTGTAAAGCGTCGGCCCGAACTGGTCGACGTAGGCGTCTTCCATCGAAACGATCTCGACGGGCTTGAGCCGGTGCGTGACGCGGGTCCGCCCATAGTCCGCCACGGCCTTGGCCGAGGTGACAGGGCCGATCGCCTTGAGGGCGTTGCTGATCTTGAGCGGGTAGTCGACGTAGCGGCCGTCGAAATAGATGCGGCTGATCCGGTTAACCCAGAGCAGCTCCTCGGCCACCACCTCCCGGAACAGGTCGTTCAATTCGTCGTTTTTGGTGAACCAACGGTGACCGCCAATGTCGAACTTGAATTCGCCGTGCTCCGTCTGCCGCTTGATCGTCCGCGCCAAACCACCCACGAAGGGCGCTTTCTCAAGGACGACAGCTGGCATGTTGGCCTTACTGAGCACGTAGGCCGAGCAGAGCCCGCCCGGCCC
>JAUJMG010000529.1 GCA_030446955.1 Thermomicrobiales bacterium | reverse complement strand
GGTGGAGCGCATCCGGCCGGTCTCTTCCATCCACCGCCCGAACAGCTCGAGGTGGACCGCTTGACCGTAAGCAGACTGAGGTCGGCCTGGCGGCACTAGGTGGCGAAGATGCGCGAATCGGTGGCGTAGGTAGTGCGGGTGGCGCCGGCGTATCCGGCTAAGAACCCGCCGACGGCCATCGCTTCGGCCCCCTCCGCAGGATCTCGGCGAGGATGACGGCGGTACAGGTGGTCGTGGACATGGAGACCTCTTCGGTCAGCCCGGCCCGGCTGGACCGGGGAACCGAAGGACACACGCTTTTGGTCGCCTGTTGCGCGAGCGCTACCAGGCGCGCCTGCTTGTGCCGCAGTAGGGCGAGTGCCTCGGAACTCGGGCGGATCGCGCCTCCGACACCCGACGTGGCACCTGTATGTGGCACCCTTGACGTCACCGGCTGTGAGCTGGAGGGCTCCTCGTCATGCCAGGCGGGCGCGTACGCAGCATCGAACCGAGGGCGCACCCTCTGGAAGGTTGGAGGGCTAGAGACGGGCGGTCGGCTTTCAGTGTTCGCTCGCCTCAGCTCGTCCCGGGTGAGTCGTCTAGCCTGCTGGGGTGGCTATGGCGCGTGAGATCGACGGCATGAGCGTAGTAATGCTCGGGTCATTCAATCCGGCGATCTTCCAGCCAGACTGGTTGGCCCGATATGAGTTGATCGCCCCCGAGGAAGCTGACGCTGCGGAGGTTCAGATCGTCAGTGGCGAGGTCACCCTCTTCGCCACCGACTTGTTCGACGTGCAAGTGACGCATGACCAGTTCGTCGCTTCGACTGCTCGCGTGCCGTCGTTCGGAATGTTGCAGGACCTGGTCGTGGGCATCTTTGATAGGCTTCGTCACACTCCTATTGCGCGAATAGGAATCAACCGTGACGTCCACTTTCGCATGCAGTCGCAGGAGGCGTGGCACTCCCTTGGGCACCGGCTTGTCCCGCCAGCTCTCTGGAGTTCATTCCTCAAAAGCCCGGGGATGCGCACTGTTGTGATACAAGCATTGAGGCCCGACGATCGAGCTGGCAACGTCTTCCTGAGGGTCGAACCTTCTCTCCGGGTTCACCCGGGAATTTACATTCAACAGAACGATCACTATGAGCTTGATGACAAGATGATGGATGCCGGGCAGGCGCTCGATGTCCTCCGAAGCGATTGGACATCGTCAATGGAACGAGCCGAGGAAGCGTTCAGCCGGATTCTCGATGACAACTGAATTCAAATCACCCGCTGCCTCTCTTAATCCGAGTAACCACCCCCCGCACCGGGACGGCCGCCCACCGTTCTGGACGGGAGAGGAGACAAACGAAGCTCCCGATAAGCCTGGCGACCCAACATATGGCCGAACTCGAGTCCTGCAGCTCGCCCGACTTGAAGCGGTTCCGCGGCCGCCATCGTCCGTTCAGACGCCAGCGCGCGTTCTCTACGCACCCGCCGGTAGCGGCAAGTCATCCGCGTTGCTTGAAACGCTGAAGACCTCCGGTGCCCCGTCGAAGACCGTTGCCGATCGCGTCGCTCCGCCCGTTATCCGCAAGCGCGCCAAGCCGAGGGAGCATTTAGTAATCCACCAGCGATGGGAGGGTTACGTCGAAGCGGTGACCGGATCGGGATTTGGAGCGCTGCTCGTCTCCCTTGCGGAGGGGTCTCGAGATGATGAGCGAACCGAGATTGACTTCGATGAAGTGTCGCCGTTCGATCGTCCACTCATCGTGCCCGGTGCCGTCTTTTACTGGAGCCTGGGCTACCGAGTCCGCCCCAGTGGTCAGCGAGAGGGACTTTCTGTGATTCGCTTCCGCCGTTTGCCGACGTGGACCGCGGACGAGTTACGGGTCGCGGCACGCGCCGCCGGGGAGGCAATGGATCTGTTCGGCTGGAGTAGCGTTCAAAGACAGCAGGGTGATGAAGACCGCGTTCGCTGACGAAGCTTGGCGGTCCCCGCCGGGTGAGGCGATAGCGGAGATTTCTGTATTCGGTCCAGGCAAGGGAGAGTCGATCGTCGTCCATTTGGGTTACGGGCACTGGATGGTTGTGGATTCCTGTGTCGACCGTGATACTGGGCGCCCAGTGGCTTTAGACTATTTGGCCGCTCTTGGAGTAGATGTTGCACATCAAGTCGCTGTAGTCGCCGCCTCTCACTGGCACGACGATCATATAGAAGGACTCGCCGAGGTGGTGGCTGCCGGAGAGCACAGCATTTTCTTCTTTTCCGTAGCGCTGCAGTCACACTCGTTTCTCACCTTGGTTAAGGCCGCCGGTGAACGCTCCATGATGGAGAAGCCCGGGGCCGCCGAGTTCGCTAAGATCATCCGGGTCCTGGAGGATCGAGTACGGAGTCGCGGCCGATTCTTCGCTCCACAGCCCGCTCTTGCCCATACATTGCTCTGGCGACCGGCAACGGTGGAAGCACACAACTGGCCGCCGACGTCCCGTGTCGAGGCACTGTCGCCCTCGCAGCGCTCGATCGAAGTGGGACTCCAGGAGATCGCCCAGCTCTTACCTACTGAGTACACCATCAAGAGACGACTGACGAATGTCACTCCGAACCACACATCTGTGGTTGCGTTGTCAGTGATCGGTCAGGCCATTGCCCTCCTCGGAGGTGACCTTCAGGAGACAGGCTCACCCGTACATGGCTGGAGCGAAATCCTCGCATCTGGTCGACGCCCGCCCGAAAAGGCCGGAGTTATCAAGCTTGCGCATCACGGCGCCGACAACTCCGATCACCCAGATATATGGACCGAGTTGGTGACCGCCGAAGCGGTCGCGGCGCTTGCCCCCTTCAACCCAGGGCGAACTCCGCGGCCATCTCCCTCGGATGTCGACCGCATCTGTGCGAACGCTGAGGCCGCCTATTCCTCGACGGATCGGCCCGATGTTGCAAGGAAGCGGCGAGACAGCCACACAGAGCGCATTTTGCGCGGACGCCGTCACTCAATTCGCTCCGCGGTCGGGGAAATGGGTCAGGTGCGGCTCCGCCGCGCCTTCAATGACGATGGCGCCGCCTGGGTCTCTGAGTTGTTCGGTGCAGCGACACGTCTTTGCCAGCCGCAGTCGGTCGCTTAGAAGGCTTGGCCCCGCCAGGCATCTATCCCCGCAGTGACGGAGGTCAGCATGCGCAAGCCTTCGATACCACCGGAACTCGACGCGTTCAGAGCGCTTTCCCCGATTGGTCCGGGACGTCGCTGCTCGTCGGGTCAGTGCCACCTGCGATCGCCAGGTAACCGGCG
>JAUJMG010000528.1 GCA_030446955.1 Thermomicrobiales bacterium | reverse complement strand
CGGTTCCGGAGGCGGCTGAAACAAGGCGACTACCAGAGCCTGTTCGAGGGCCGGCTGAAGGAGGTGATCGCCCAGGCCGCGGCGGAGCGAAGCCTGACGGATGAGATCGGCGCCTTGCGATTTGTCCTCGCGCGGCTCTTAGCGGAGGAGGAGGACGTGACGAAGCTCGCGACGAGCGTGGCGCGTGTGGCGACGGTGGCCATCCAGGCGGCGCGGACACAGCGGGCGATCAGCGGGGAACTGGCAGACGGGCTAACCGAAGCGCTGACGCAGATCTTGACGGAGTTGGATGGATAGACGAGGGGTGGAGGGGGAGAGGCATCGAGAGGGCGAGGAGGGGAGATGGATGAGCGGGCGCGGGCGCGAGGGGATTCAGCGGCAGCCCTGCGGGAACAGGTGACACGGCTGCGAGGGCATGCGCGAGAGGAGCGGAAGCCGCTCGACCTCGGACCGCTATCGGCGCACGAGGCGGTGACACGGCAGATGGTGGAGGCGTTGGCCGACGACCTGGAGGAGATCAAGGGGCGGCTGAACGGACTGCTCTTCATGGTCGCCGGGGCGATCGTGGTGGACGTGACTATCCGGATCGCCGGCGTAGGCTGAGGTGACAGCGTTGTCGGCTTCCCGCATCACTGCTGGACGGAACCGCGCTCGTCCATCGTCTGATTGACGAGCGCGGTTCGCGTTGTCGCATGAACGAGCGACGAGGACGTGGCTGTCAAGCGGCAAGCGGCATAGGAGGCCCATGCGGGGAAGAGGGTGACACGGGTCCACCAACCGACGAACGAAGGGACGACGCCAGCACGGCGGGCGGACCTGGCGGCGGGGCTGCGGCGGGTGCTGACGGAGGTCGACGCCTACTCGTGGATTGTCCTGCCGCGGTACCGGTTGCGGTCGTACCAGATCGGGCCGGCCCGGGCGATCGCGGAGAGCGTCGAGGGCGGGTTGGGGCGACAGTTCGCAGTGGTGTTCAGTCGCCAGGCCGGCAAGGACGAACTACTGGCCCAACTCCTGGCGTTTCTGCTGACCCGTTACCAGCGGCGGGGCGGGAGCGCCGTACTGGCCGCTCCCACGTTCCGGCCTCAGGCGGCGCTCAGTCGTGACCGACTGGTGGACCGGCTCGGCTCCCCGCTGACGGCGAGTCAGACCCGGGTCCGCGACGGCTACGCGGTCCACGTCGGGCGGGCTTCGGCACGATTCATGTCGGCCGCGCCGGGCGCAAACGCGCGGGGCCAGACGGCCGACATGCTGCTGGTGGCGAATGAGGCGCAGGATATCCGCCCCGCAGTCTGGGACGCGGTCTTCGATCCCATGGCCGCTTCCACCAACGCTACAACCGTCTTCCTGGGAACCGTGTGGAGCCGGGAAACGCTGCTGGCCCGGCAGATTCGCCACCTCGAGGAGTTGGAGGGCCGGGATGGCATCCGGCGGGTCTGGCGGGTGCCATGGGACCGAGTGGCGCGGGACCTTCCAGCCTACGGCGAGCGGGTGCGGGCGCGGGTGGAACACCTCGGCGCGGATCACCCGTTCGTACGCACGGAGTACTTCCTGCAGGAGCTGGACGGTGCGGGCGGGCTCTTCCCTCCCCACCGGCTGGCACAGATGCAGGGAGATCACCCGCGGCGGCACCGGGCAGATCCGGCGCGGCTTCAGGAGGGCAAGCGCTACGCGCTGCTGCTGGACGTGGCCGGGGAAGAGGAGGCAGGGACGGGGCTGGAAGCGTTCCGGGACGATACCCGCCGCGACAGCACGGCGCTGACGGTGGTGGAAGTCGAGCAGGCGAGGAGTCGAGGAGGCGAGCAGGGCCTCTCCTCAACGGCTCGACCTCTCGACTACTCGACGCGACCCGCCTATCGAGTGGTCGACCGGATGGCGTGGACGGGGGTGCGGCACACGGCGCTGCACGCCCAACTTGTCGATCTGGCGCGGCACGTGTGGCGAGCAAGCGCGGTGGTGGTGGACGCGACCGGGGTCGGGGCAGGACTGGCCTCGTTCCTAGCAGCGGCACTTGGCAGCAGTCCGGCGATTCCGGTGCGGCCGTTCGTGTTTACGGCGGCCAGCAAGAGCGCTCTCGGCTGGGACTTCCTGGGCCTGATCGATTCCGGCCGGTTTAAGGAGTACGCGGACGACTCCACGGATCCGGGACCAGCGGGACAGATCACGCGGCTCTACCGCGCTCAGCTGGCCGCGACGACCTACGAAACCTTGGCGGGTCCTGGAAAGCTGCTGCGGTGGTCGGTGCCGACCGGCCGCGGTGCAAGGGCTCGCCACGATGACTTGGTGGTGAGCGCGGCGCTCACGGCCGCTTTGGAAGGATTTGACTGGCGACCGCGCACGGCCATCGGTCACGACCCGATACGAGCGGACGCGCGAGCCTGGGGGGGCAGAGACGGATGAGCGCGCAGAACGAGCCGGAGGTCCGGGAGGCAGGTGGGGGTGACGCCCCGGGCGATGAGGGTTCCGAGTCCACCCCGCTTGGCGGGGTGCCGGTGGGGGCAGGTGGCACTCAGGAGGATCTGGCAGCGGTGCGGGAACTGGCGCTACGGGCCCACCCGGACACGGTGCCGGAGTTAGTTGGCGGAGCCACGGTGGCCGAAATCGTGGCAAGTCTGGAGCCAGCGCGAGCCGCATACCGACGGGCAGCAGAACACGTGGGCGGATCGGCGGGTGGCACCAACGCCAGGCCGATCACTGCGGGGATCCAGGCACCTCCGGTGCCAGCCGGCGCTGCACCACGAGCCGTGGTGGATCCGGATCGGCTCTCGGCGGCGGAGAAGATCCGGCGCGGACTGGCTGAGAGGCAGAGGACTTAACCCACACGTAGTCGCCAGACGCCAGTAGGGGGGACCCCCAGAGACTCATCTCCCGCCGCCTACCATCCAAGAGGAGATTCCATCCGTGGCAATGACCAAGGCCGAAGCGGCCAAGCTCACGAACGACATGCTGCTGCGCGGCGTGATCGAGACGATCGTCAAGGAGTCGCAGGTCCTGACCCTGCTTCCCTTTTTGGAGGTCACGGGCACCGCCGTCACCTACAACCGGGAAACAACGATGCCGGCGGCATCCTTCTACGATGTCGGGGACACCTGGACCGAGGCCACTCCGACCTTCACGCCCGTGACCACGGCGCTCAAGATCCTCGGCGGCGATGCTGACGTCGACAATTTCCTCCAGGCTACCTACGCCGATCCCAACGATATCGAGGCCGAGGTGATTGCCTCCCGCGCCAAGGCCGTGGCTCACAAATTCTCGGA
>JAUJMG010000527.1 GCA_030446955.1 Thermomicrobiales bacterium | reverse complement strand
AGCTCTCCCCCTGCGTGAGCGTGCCGGACTGGAGGACCTCGCGATCCCGGGCCGTAGCGGTGTGGGGCTCGGCGTCCCGGTTGGTCCAGGTGACCGTGTCCCCCATGGGAATCGTCACCGGGTCCGGGGTGTAGGCGAAGTTCTGGATGTCGACCATCACCGTCTCCCTGCCCGCCACGCCGGCCGCCGGGGTGCCCTCAGCCGCGGTGCCCGCTCCATCCGTGACGCGCTGGGTCAGGAAGAGGGTCACCAGGGTCTGCTCGCCCTGGGCCTGCAACGTGGCGACACCCGAGTAACCGGAGCCGTTGACCTCCCGCAGCCCGACGGCCAGCACCTCACCCATGGCGGTGCCCGTTCTCACCACGCCGCCGATGTCACCGCAGGCGATGTAGGTGCCGATCTCTTCGGTGGAAAGATGGATGTTGATGGCGTGGCCGCCCTGAGCGATGGTCTCCAGCGTCTCCGCCACCTCCGTCTCGCTCGTCTCCACAGCGATCGCCGTCTGCGCGCCAATCGCCCCGCCTTCTGCCACCGGTGTGCCGCTCATGGTCCCGGCGGCGACCTCGGTCAGCGGGAGCACAACATCCCCGAGTTGGTCGCACGTTCCCGTGTGGATGTGCGCCGGGTGGGCCAGCGCCCGTCCGGTTGCCGGCGTGGCGTCTTGTGCCAACCCGCTCAACCCCGTGGCGAGGAGGAGGCCGAGCACGGCCAGCAACCCGCCAAGCACAACCACCACACTCCGTTGGCGAACCATCCCCTGCCTCCTTGTTGCCTTCGCCATGGACGGCGATGCTTCGCCGCCACAAGACCCTCTGCACCGCCCGGATTCGACGCCCCGTAGGGCGGGTCCCCGTTGGCCCGTCCTCGTCCGCGCCCTCGCTCCCTTAGGTGTGGCGCCCCTCCTGGTGGATCAATGTCGTCCGGCGCGTCACGCCGCGGCCGGCGGCACCTCGAAGCGGCACCGCGGTGGTGGGCCTTGATCGCACACCTGGCGGACGGGAACGCCGATGACGTCGGTCAGCAGCGTCTCAGCGAGCTGGCAGGCCTCCGGGTGCCCCTCCACCGCCGCGGCCAGTGGGCAGCTGCAGCCGACGATGACGAAGCCGCCGTCGCGTTCCTCGCAGTCGGCCAAGCCGCCCAGCTCGTCGAGCAGGCGGATCGCGTGCCGGACGCGTTCGTGCAGATCGCCGCTCGGGGCCGCGTGCCCCGCCGCCACGCGATGCCCCACGTCGCGCAGGACCTCGCCGAGCGCGTCGGGGGGGAGGCGCTCGGCGAGGACATCGAGAAGCTGGTGGAGCAGCGCCCCGTAGGCCTTGGGAAAGAGGCGCTCGGCCTCAGGCGTCAGTTCGTAGGTGAACGAGGGTTTGCCGCCACCACGGCGGAGCGCTCCCTGCGTGACGAGCCCGTCACGCTCCAGGCCGGCGAGGTGGGCCCGGACCGCATTGTCGGTGAGCCCCAGTGTCCCGGCCAACTCGTCGACGGTCCGGCTCCCGCGCCGCAGGAGCGTCACAACCTGGCCGCGGGTGCTCGCGAAGAAGCGCTGGTCTCTGCTCGGTCCAACCATGCCGACCTCCTCTCGACGCCCCCAATCATAGGGCACCCGCTTGTTGTTGTCAACATGGTCAAATAAAATATTGACAAAATGGGGAACGGTGCTACGCTGGTCACGGGAAGGGCCACTTGCTCTCGTCCCGGTCCAATCGCGGTTCAGGCCGTCAGGTGGTCGGGACTGCTCCAGGCCACGCGACCGTGGAGAAGCCTTCGCCCCACTGGGGAGGAGATCAACCACGATTCGGGCTGGATGTGGTGAGCGGATGAGCCGCGAGAAACGGAGGTGGCATCACCACGAGACGCGCACGTCGAGACGATCAGGCAACTCACTTCAGGGATAACCGCGATGACCGGGTCCCTGCTGACGCTGGGCGAACCGGCCAGAGGAGGACGAGATGGACCGAGCGACCCTAGAAGGCACCGCAGAGCAGAGTCTATACGACCGGGTCGGCGGCATCTTCGCCATCGCCGCGGTCGTGGATCGCTTCAGCGACGCGATCATCACCAACCCGAAACTCAACGCAAACCCGGCACTCAAGGCGTGGAACCAAACAGACGCACCGACCCGGTTGCCGGGCATCAAGTTCATGCGGACGATCTGGATCGCGGCAGTGACCGGCGGACCCTTTGCATACACCGGCTTGCCGCTGCACGACGCCCATCAGAGGTTCCACCTCACGTCCGACGAGTTCGACGAGGTCGGGGCGGAGATCGTCCGCGCACTGGACGCCTACAACGTGCCGGAACGGGAAAAGCAGCAGCTGGTGGACGCCTATGTTCTCAGCAAGCCCGATGTGGTGACGGCTTCCCAGTAACCGTCACCTTGCCGCTTGGAGCGGCCCAACAGCCGGTCGGGAGTGACGCCCGGCAGGCACCAGAGCTACCTGAAAGGAGCCGTATTGCAATGAGCACGCCCACCGTCCAGAAGATCACCTCGGCGTTCGGCCTCGTCTACCTCCTCATCGGCGTCCTGGGATTCGTCCCCGGCATCACCCGCTTCGAGTCCGACCCGACGGGGTCGGTGCCCGGGGAGGGCCTGCTGCTCGGCATCTTCGCCGTCAACGTGGTGCACAACATCGCCCACCTGGCGCTCGGGGCCATCCTGATCTGGGGCAGTCGCTCCGCCGCCAGGGTCGGCGCGGTCAACCGGCTGATGGCGGCGGTCTTCCTCGTCCTCGTCGTCGCGAGCGTCATCGCCCCGATCGTCGAGGGCGTGGCGATCAATCCGCCGGACACCGTCTTGCACCTCGCCAGCGCGCTGCTCACGGGCTACCTGGGCTTCGCCGCCACGGGGCAGACAGCGGCAGGCCGGTTCTAGCGGGCGGGAAGACCGCAGCGGCCTGGCGCTAGGCCGCAGGAGGACCGCGGCTGTCCTGGTGCGCCGCGGTGCTCCTCACGGGAGGTCCACCTCTTTCGCGGACGGAGGTCGCCTCAATGCGCTCCCGGTTTGGAGCGCGGTGCCCCGAGCCCAGGCCAATCAACGCTACCGGCATCGCGAGCAATTCGTCCTTGCCGTCAGAGCGGAGTCGAGAGATGGGAGCCGAAGGAATGCACGACCGTCGCGACACGCCCCTACGGGTGGCAATGGAGGGTCTGCTCGCTGGCGTGGTTGGAGCCCTCGGAGGGACGGTGATGGTCGCCGTCGCGCGGAGGGTGACGTCCATCCAGACCGAGCCGCTTGACCTCCGAGCGGCTGACGGAATCTCGGC
>JAUJMG010000526.1 GCA_030446955.1 Thermomicrobiales bacterium | reverse complement strand
GAGCGAGCGGCTCGTCTCCGGGTGTTCACCGACGCCTACGGCGTCGAGGATGGGTTGGCGCTCCTGAACGCCGTCGAGGAATTCCAGCGGGATGCGCTCTTGGACATGCTGGTATACGGGACGCAAGGGATCTCGCCGTACCGGATCTTCCTGGCGAACGGCCAGGACCGTGTCGTGCGTCGCAACCTGGGATGGCTGCGCGCCAACCGGCGTGAGCTGGACCGGGCGCTCCAGCGGCCCTGACCGATCCTGGTACCTGAAGTTCTCGCCCGACCGCCTCATGTCGATCCTGCACTGAGAGCGCAGTCACCCGCGGGGCACCTCAGCGGGATAGGCCGTTGGGCGACCTTCGCGATGGCCACCGGCGATCGGTAACGGGCAACCCCCGCGATTACCCCATGGGCCAGGCCGGTCGTCGACCGGGCAGCATCGGCACTCTCGCCCGCTCATCGCCCATCGGCGTGGGCTCTCCTGCTTGCTGGACGATCGGCTACGTCGCGCCGACGCGCCTGCCGACGGTGGCGGCATAAGCCAAGCCAGCCATGGCGACCCGGGTCATGCCGCCCAGTACGACGGCGATCAGGACCAGTCTCCGATCAGTGGTTCCTTCGCCCACGGTCCGAGCGACGTTCCCGCCGGCCACTACGAGGCTGGAGGAAACGATTGCCAGCACGGCGACGACTCGGTGGCGCGCTGGCGGCATCGGCACCGGGCGTGGAGGTTCGCTCCTTGCCCAGATCACGATGCTGAGTCCGAGAAGGAGCAATCCGAACACGCCACTGGCGTACTGCAGCGCCGCGTAGGCATGAAGCCCGACCACCGGGACGGGATTCCGCAGCTGCGGAATCAGGGACACGCCGGCGCCACCAGCGTGGGTGAAGGCGTCCCAGGCGATGTGGGAGGCAGCACCCAGAACGATCGCGGCGACAGCAGCCAGCGCCCTTTCCTGCGACGACCCGAACGGGAACGGTCGGTCTAGCGCCGGGCGGAGATGAGCCCACCGGTCCGGAAGCAGCTGTCCGAGTGGCCCTTTGACGACTCGGTGCCAGACCCACAGGAGCAGGACGGATACCGGAAGACAGAACAGGAGCAGCCCCAAAGGGGTGTGGCCGATGGTTCGCCTCGTCTCGAGGAAGGCGAGGTACTCGAGGTCGGGAGCCATCGCACCGATTGCGGCGGCCGAGGCGGGAAGCCGACCACCCGACCAGCGGGAGAGCGCTGGCGCGACGACGGCATGCGAGACGGTGAACGGAGCCTGGACTCTAGGCAAGGGCGCCTTGCTGGCCGCGCGACCGGGGGCCGTGCAGTAATCACAACACCCGAACCCGCCGGTATGGGCGAGCTGGCTCCGTGATCGGGGACCGCGGCCTGGGACACGCGAGGGCGGCGCGCCACAGGCGGCGGGAATAATCGGCTCAGCGGCCGATCCTGAGGCGGTACCGTCGCAGACGTGCGGCAGCATCGGGTGTTCGTGACGATGCGGCCCCTCCTGGGGCCGGTTTCGCACGCACTTTTGTAGCGATCCATCCGACCCTGGAGAAGTGCCCAGGGTCGGCGTACAGCTACGGCGCGGCCCGCTCGGCTCTCCTCCAGGCGTGAGCTGAGGAGAGACCAACCATGACGACCTACGTGACCGTCGCCATCCCCTATGTGAATGCACAGCCGCACCTCGGCTACGCGTACGAGCTGGTATTGGCCGACGTGTACGCCCGCACCCGCCGGCTGGCGGGCGACGCCGTCCGGTTTCTAGGCGGCACGGACGACTACTCCCTGAAGAACGTGCTGGCGGCCGAAGCGGCCGGCGTGCCCACGCGTCAGTTCGTCGACGATCACGGAGCCCGCTTCCAGGCCCTGGTGGGGCCCCTGGATCTCTCCTTCGACGACTTCATCCGCACCAGCGCCGACGAGCGGCATGCGCCGGCCGTGGAGCGCCTCTGGCGGGCCTGCGCCGCCAACGGCGACCTCTACAAGCACGCCTATGAGGGCGACTACTGCGTGGGCTGCGAGCAGTTCTACACCGCCACCGACCTAGTCGGCGGGCTCTGTCCTGATCACGGGACACCCACGGAGCGGGTGGCCGAGGAGAACTGGTTCTTCCGTCTTTCGGCCTACCAGGACCAGCTCGAGTGGCTCGTCGGCTCGGGCGAACTGATCATCCAGCCCGAGCCGTTCCGCCAGGAGGTCTTGGGCTGGCTTCGCCGCGGCGTCGAGGACATCAGCGTGTCCCGATCAGTGGCTCGGGCCCGGGGCTGGGGCATCAGTGTGCCTGATGACCCCTCTCAGGTGATCTACGTCTGGTTTGACGCACTGAGCAACTACATCAGCTCCCTGTGCTTCGGCGATCACCAGAGCAACGAGTATCGCCGATGGTGGGTGGAAGCCGACCGGCGGGTGCACGTGATCGGCAAGGGCATCCTGCGCTTCCACGCGCTGTACTGGCCCGCCTTCCTCGCCTCGGCCGGCCAGCCCCCGCCCAGTCGCATCCAGGTCCATCCATACCTCACCGCCGGGGGCGAGAAACTGTCCAAGTCGGGCAGGTCCACGGTTGGGCCCGCCAGCATCGCCGCCGACTACGGCACCGACGCCCTCCGCTGGTGGTTCGCCCGTGAGGTGGGAGCGGTCGCCGACACCGACTTCACCGTCGAGCGCCTCATCGCCCGGGCCAACGAGGACCTCGCCAATGGGCTGGGCAACGTCATCAACCGCGTGGTGACGCTGATCTACCGCTACCGCGGGGGCCTCGTCCCACGGGTGACCGCCGAGCCCCTTGAGGCCGTCAGGGATCTCCAAGAACACGTGTGGTGCGCCCTTGTCGACTTCGACCTGCGACGGGCGGCTCAGCTCATCAGCGATGTCGTGACCGCCCTCAACCGTGACCTCGAGGTCACGCAGCCATGGGTCATCGCCAGAGCCGAGCCTGGAGGACGCCCAGCAGCGGGCGGCGAGCTGGACGTGTTGCTCGCTCGCTATTTCCTGACCGCGCAAGCCATCTCCAGTGCGGCCACACCGATCGTCCCGGGGCTATCCGCTCGGCTGCTCGACCAGCTCGGCACCGACCGACGCGTCTCGCAGCCGTGTCCTGCTTTCCCGCGAATCGAACGGCCCTGACACAAGAGTTCAGGCCACGACGGCAATCAGTTCTTCAGGGGATGCGGAGCGCGCCTCTCCACCGGCGTTCAGGGGCGCGGTTCGACCCTTGGGCGATCGTCCGCATGGGACGGGGTCGGGGCCGCGGAGTACGCCTGGGAGCGCCATCAACGAGCTCCG
>JAUJMG010000525.1 GCA_030446955.1 Thermomicrobiales bacterium | reverse complement strand
CGTCGAACCCCCTTTCGCGATCCGCGATAACCTGCTACACTGTACGTACACCATCGGGGGATGAGCGGTTGGTCCGGCCGCCGCCGAAATGGTGGCGGGGGCGTCTCGGGTTCATGACGTGCTACCATGCACATGTCCCGTGCGCGTTGTTTGCCACCCTAAGGTCCTGCGGATGGCGGTTCTCGATGGCCGCCATAAGGGAGGGGATGGCACCCCAGCTTCCGTCGCCGAGGATCGGCGCGAGGACGAGGAGGTGGAAACGTGGTCTTCCGGAAGGAGAACAAAGTCGACGCCTTCCAGCGCCAGATCAGCGCTCTACGCCAGCAGCTTGGCGGCGTGAACGGCGAGGGTAGCGACGACGATCTTTACGACGGCGGGGATACGGTGGCGCCGGAGGAGGCATCGCACGCGGGCGGCCGGGCCGGCGCTGAGGTCCATGGGAG
Source organism: Thermomicrobiales bacterium (assembly GCA_030446955.1). GTDB lineage: Bacteria > Chloroflexota > Chloroflexia > Thermomicrobiales > UBA6265 > LC2-1. Next base: position 2,824 of record JAUJMG010000525.1, on the reverse strand, counting down.
CAGCGGGCGGCAAGGCGGTCGCGGTTCCGATGCTGACTTCGAGAGCCGTTCGGGTGGGTATGGGTTCGGCGGGTTCAGCATTTCCGAACCAGCCGACCAGACTGGAGACGCGATGAGCCAAGGCACATCGATGCCGGCTACCCTACCCGCAACCCCATCCCCGGCCATTGACGCCCAGACCAGTGTCATCGCCCATGACACGGTCTGGAAGGGCGACCTCCAGACCAACGGCACCCTGCATGTTCATGGCCGGGTCGAAGGATCCATCGGGGCAAAACAAGACGTCTACGTGGCAGAAGAAGCGGACGTTGACGCCGCGATCACCGCGACGAATGTTGTTGTCGCCGGCCTTGTCCGGGGCACGATCCGCTGCGCTGCCCGCTTCGAAGTCCTGCCGCAGGGACGCGTTGCCGGGGACGTGCAGGCACCCACGCTGGTGGTTCACGATGGGGCGACCGTCACTGGACAGTTCCGGATGGAGCCGGCTGAGACATCCGAGCCAAAGGCCGCCCCGGTTGTCCAGCGCCGCGCCGCTCGCGGTGGTGCATAGCGCTGCTGGCCAGCCGCATCTGCGTGTCTGGTAGAGGCCAGTTCCCACCTGCTTGGCGACTCCGGCTCCGGGAGGAAGGCGCCGGCGGGCCACGGTTGGACCGACGAGGGAGATGACCAATGTCCATGCGAACTGCGGAATCGAGCCAGTACCTTCCCGCAGCCGACGTCAACTACGATCGCGAGCCGATGGGCGCCGGTGGTCCGGGTGCCCAACCCTCCGACTCGTTCAGCTTGATTGACCGGTTCTCCAACTTTGATGGCACCTTCCACTCCAACCGGGATCTCCGCATCGAAGGTGAGGTGAAGGGCACCATCGAGTGCCAGGGCACCCTCTTTATCGCCCAGGGCGCCAACGTCACAGCCAAGGTGGAGGCCGAGAACATCTCCGTCGCGGGAGACCTCAACGGTGACATCCGCTGCCGCGGTCGCCTCCAACTGATGCCGAGTGGACGTCTCCGGGGTAAGGTGACCACCGAGACCCTCGTGATCAACGAGGGCGCCTACTACGAGGGGCAACTCGAGATGGCCTCGCCGGACGAGCGGCTCAAGCCCCCCTCGCCGCGTCCATTACCGTCACTCAACGCGACACCGTCCGGAGACGCCGGCACCGGGGGCGATGGCCGTCCTGGTCGCGGATCGTCACCGAGCAACGCGGCAGAAGGAAGCAACGGACCATCGAACACGTTTATCCGCCGCTTCGGCGGCCCGGAGACGCCCTGGGAGAACCGGAACGGAGAGGACGAGAGTGGATCAAAACCGCCCCGGGAGCCGTAGCCTCCGAAACCGCTGATCCGACTTCGTTCCGCCCCTCCGCTGACGGCCCCCGTGGGCCGTTAGTCAGCGTGGATGGGCTCCCTGGAGTCGGTCAAGCGGCTGCAGCCCATCGGAGGATCTGCCGGGCATCGTGCTATACTCCCGGACGCTCTGGTGTCACCCGCGTACCGGCCCAAAAGGTCGCATTGCGCACGAGGTACCCCCGTTCCATAGGACGAGCGGTCGCAGTTGATTGCCTGTCGTACCCAGGACCGGGAGCGTGGAGCAGAATGGGGTACGAGGGGATACGAGGGGCATGACGGGGCGCAAGTGCCAAACCTGCAAGCACTACGAGTCGTCGCCCATCTGGCGCAAGGGGTGGTGCCGGAACCCGCTCTTGTACTCACCCCAGCAAAGTCACCTGGTCGGTCAAGACGACTTAGACTGTAGCCGGGGTTTAGGGAGCTATTGGGAACCTATCGAACCCGGCGATCCCCATATGGCACGGGAGCGTCGCCATGCAGCGGCCCGTCGCCCAGGCCTAACTCGTCGCCTGCTCTCCACCGCGCCTCGGTTTACCACCGCCCCGGTCGCGATGGCCTCGGGCACAGGAGGCGGATCAACTGGCGTCCCGGACCCGGCTGGTGGAACCCCAATGAGTAATGACCCGCTGCCCCATGCACGGCCACCACGGCCTCAACGCGAGGGGCATGTTCCCGGACAGGAGCGAACCGTGAGTTACCAGCCGGAGGAACGGTATTGGACCGATTACCTCAGGATCGCCCTGCCGGTGATTGGCCTGCTCCTCATGCTTGGCTTGTTCTGGTTTTGGGCCAGTTCGTTGATCGGCGACGGTGAAGATGACCCGGCCCTTGCGGCTGTGACGCCGACGGTAGCCACGGAACTGCTCATCACCCCGGCTGCCACCCCGTTTCCCACGCCTGCCCCAACACCGGCTATCGCCCCGACGCAGAACGCGGCGGTCCAACCGGGCCCGACTTCGGCAGACGCGCCTACCGCGGCCCCTGAGGTGACAGTGGCCGATACGGTCGCTGGAGCCGAGGATCCCGAGGATGAGACCTTCGCGCCTGATGACATCGTCGTCACCAACGACGAAGGCGTGAGGTTCCGCCCTGAACCTTCCACGGACGGAAATCCGATCGCCGAGCTTCCGGCAGGCACAGAATTGACGGTGACCGGCGAGCCCATCGAAGCTGGCGACCCTCCCCTGACCTGGTATCCTGTCCGAGACGCCGACGGGACGGAGGGGTTCGTCGCCGCGGAGTTCCTCGACCCATCCACCTAGTCACCAATCGGCACCTCACTTGGCGAGACGTTGCAGAAGTAACCGGGGCGCCTCGCATCACGCGGGGCGCCCCGCTGGCGTCTTGTTAGCCACCCCCCAGTGCGGCGGCCTCACTGGGAACCTAGATAGTATTCACATGGTTCGCCCAGGAGCCGGGTGCTATACTCGCCTGCGGCCCAGCAACCGCTTGGCCGTTATTTTGCACGCGCCGGG
>JAUJMG010000524.1:1274-3269 GCA_030446955.1 Thermomicrobiales bacterium | reverse complement strand
GGTGGCCCGCTTCCACGTCGTCCAGGATGTCGCCCAGGAACCAGGACCGCTCCAGATCGAGCGCCAGATCTGCCGCCGCCCGGCGAAGCATCCCCGGCTCCGGCTTCCGGCAATCGCAGCGCCTGGCCAGCCCCGCCACCGTCCCGTCCGGGTGATGGGGGCAGAAATAGACCCCGTCGAGATGCACGCCGTCCGCGGCCAACTCCGCCCGGAGGTGGTCGTGCATCCGGCCGAGATCTGCTTCCGTGAAGTAGCCCCGCGCGATCCCCGACTGGTTCGTGATCACGACCAGCGCGAACCCGGCCGCCTGCAGCGCTCGCAACTCCGCCCCGACGCCGGAGAACAGCACCAGGTCTTCTGGCCGCGAGGGATAGTGCCGGGCGTGGACCAGCGTGCCGTCCCGGTCGAGAAACACCGCCGGGCGCCCGGTCACCGGGCCACCGATCGCGCCACCGCGCCGCGAACCGGAGGCCGCGCCATCAGTTCCGCCTCGACCACGTCGCACAACACGTGGGTCACCAGCGAGTGAAGTTCCTGCACCATCGGCGTCGCCTCGACCGGCACCCGAATCGCCAGGTCGGCGACGGCCGCCAGCCGGCTCGGTCGGGCGCCGGTCACCGCAACCACGCTCATCCCGATCTCCCGCCCGGCTTCGGCCGCCCGCACCACGTTCTCCGACTCGCCGCTCGTGCTGAATGCGACTAGCACGTCCCCCCGCTGCCCAAAGGCCCGCACCTGCCGAGCGAAGACCTCACCGAAGCCGTAGTCGTTGGCCACCGCCGTCAACGTCGCGCTGTCCGCCGTCAGGGCCAGGACCGCGTACGGCTCTCGCTCCCGCTCGAAGCGCCCCACCAGCTCGGCCGCGAAGTGCTGGGCCTCCGCCGCGCTGCCCCCATTGCCAGCCACGAGCACCGTGCCCCCGGCGCCCAATCGCTCCACGAGTAGCGCCGCTGCGGCCGTTAGTTCCCGGGGCTCCTCCAACATTCGCCCAAGCGCCTCATCGAGCGCCGCTCGCCGCTCAAGCAGGAGGCGGAAAACTGCCGGAAGGTGAGGGTCGAAAGCCTCATCAACTGCCGGTTCTACCACCAGGACCGCGTTTGTACGCATCCCTTTCCTCCACCGGCCGGATCATTCCCGGCGCGATGCGCCCGACCGCATCGGTGCAACGGTGTCATGCTACTTCTTCTCCGGGGTCCGTTCATTGTGCAAATGACTAACGTAGGGAAGAAGCACGGCTATTCTTCTTGTGCTTTTGCCTAACCACTAGCGAGCGTCGATAGCATTGGGGCCTCATCGTCAGGCATGGTGACCGGCGGACGCCTGCTTCGGAAACGGGTCAAGAGACAACAGCAAGAGGCGCCGTACTGCCGACCTGTGGTGCGCTCGGAAGGCCACCCGGACGGTAGTCATTACATCAAGCAGAACTCAGTTCGGCAGGGGTTTGCTAGGTAGTCCGGAGCTCCTCCCGGTGAGGTTGGGGCCCCGCAGTGGCAGGGACCGGCTCCAGGGAGCGGACCACGAGCGCCAACCTTATCTGGACAGCATCGTCGAAGCGACGCGGGTCGAGCCCGGTCATCGACGCGATCTTGTCCAGTCGATGCGCAAGCGTGTTCCGGTGAATATTGAGTCCGCAAGCCGTCACCGAAGGCGAGCAGTCCGCCGCGAAGAATGCGTCCAGCGTCGCTAGCAGACCTGGTTCGTGGTCCAGCGGGCTCAACAGGTGGGTGGCTAGATCCGCCTTGGTGCGCTCGTCCGACACCCCGACGAAGGCGCCTATGCCCAGACCATCCAATCCATGCACCCGGTTCTCTCCGCGCATCCGCCTGCCGATCGAGAGCGCGGCCCGGGCATCCTGGTAGGAACCCGCCAGTCCCTTGATTCCTGGATGGTAGCGCCCCACACCGATGCTAATAGTCGCCCCAGTGTCGGTGCGGAGACGCGCCAGTAGCGCCTCGCTTGCGCGTTGCAGAGCGGACAGATTGGCCCACGAGGGGC
>JAUJMG010000524.1:0-1174 GCA_030446955.1 Thermomicrobiales bacterium | reverse complement strand
ATCGTCAATCGTCGCATAACGCTCATCCTCGAATCGCCACCTCGCCGCATTGGGCAGCCTTCCCTCGTCTGGCTGGCCCCGTTCACGCTGGTGTGCAGGTGACGCCGTCCTGCCGTACCATCCTCCCCCCAGGCCGGAGGATGATGTTTACCTCCCTGTCCGGGCCTTGTTCGCCCACGAGAAAGAATGGAGCCAGGGGTGCGACTCCGACGAACAGCGAGCAACGACATCGGACCGTTCGCCCTCTACGGTCCGCAGATCGCTCGGATCCAGGCGATCTACTTTGTAATCACCGGCGTCTGGCCGCTGCTTCACATGCGCTCGTTCGAGGCCATCACCGGTCCGAAGGCGGACCGCTGGCTCGTCAAAACGGTCGGCGTCCTGGTCATCGCAATCGGTGGCAGCCTTGGCCTTGCCGCCCGCGCCGATCGCACCTCGCCCGAGACGGCCCTTCTCGCCGCCTCCAGCGCCGGCGGGCTCGCCGCCATCGATATCGTTTACGTCGCCAAGCGCCGCATCTCCCCGGTCTACCTGCTCGACGCCGTCGCCGAACTGCTCCTTGTGGTCGCCTGGATCCTCATCCGCCCCTGGCGCCACCGGGCTGGCTAACAAGAGCCTGCGAGCCCCACCGCCCTCCGGCCAGCTTCCAACTCGTCCCCCTCAACTACACCGAAAGGAATGCCCGTGACGTTCCAACCCGACCCGCACGCCCTCCGGTGGCGCGTTCACCTCATCTCGCCGCCGGGCCAGGTCCACGCCGTCCTGATGACCGACCTCGGGCGCGCCCACTTCTGGGCCGAGTCCGCGCGGGAGGAGGACGGCCTGATCACCTGGGTCTTTCCCGGGGGCCAGACTTGGCGCGGCGAAGTCCTGGAGAACGTGCCGCCGCGCCGCTTCGCCGTGCGCTACGTCGGCGGCTCGGTCGCCAGCTTCGACCTCGCTGACGACGGCTCCGGCGGCACCGATCTCACCCTCACCGACGCCGACGTGCCGACCGAGCACCGCGCCGAGGTCGCCGCCGGCTGGGTCTCCGTTCTCCTGGGCCTCAAGGCCGCCGTCGACTTCGGCGTCGATCTCCGCAACCACGATCCTGCCCGCACCTGGGACCAGGGCTACGTCGACACCTAGCCGCTCACCCCCTGCCCACGGTTCCGGCTCAACGGCTCGAACGTTC
>JAUJMG010000523.1 GCA_030446955.1 Thermomicrobiales bacterium | reverse complement strand
ATCCTGGCCATGGTTCTGCTCGATGTCGTCCATCCCCCGGCGGTGTCGACCTCGCTTGGCTTTGCTCTCCGCACCGGTGCCGAGGGGGATGCCGTCTTATTCGCCCTTGCCGTCGGCGTGACGGTTTCCCTCGTAGCCCTCCAGCGCACGGGCGTGTGGCTGCTCGCCCGCTCAAGTGCCTGACGGCGCGTCCGATCTCGATTGCGGAGCGTGGAGAGGTCTCCTCGCGATAACGCAGGCGCGATCCCGCGGGGCGATGACGCCGCCCTTCAGTGGCCGGTCCGCTGCCAGGAGCACGATAAGCGCTACGGTGACATCCAAACGTGCAGAAGCGATCGTGGATACCACAGGGGTGGGGTTCTACACGGGAGCCCGTGCCCTCAGTGTGTCGCGCGAGGATCGGGGAGCAGATTAGCTGACCGCATCGGTGCTGCGACGGTCTTCTCGGCCGAGGACCTCGGCAGCGTTGTTCCCGCAGCCCGACTTCCCGGCTGCAAGGGGCTCGAACGTGCCGAGGGGGAGATGGCGGCAACCACCTCCCCTCGATCAGACGTGCTGACGAGTCAGCACGCGGAGGAGCGCGGGTGAGAATGCTAGGCGAGTCGCCGCTGTGCGGCGTAGGCCGTGCCCATCGTGGCGATCGACGCCTCGCCGAGGGCGAGCAGACCAGACTTGCTATCCCAACCTGCGGCGACGGTGGTCCCGGTGCCGGTGTTCGGCAGGATACCGGTGCCATTGACATCACCGTCGTCAGCGTCACCGTTCTGAGCCAGTGACGGGGTCAGGGTGTCGCCACTTCCCTCCAGGCTAGCGGCGACCGCCGCGGCCGAGGTGAGCACCAGCCCACACACGAGTGGGAGCGCTGCCAGGAACCTGAGCAGGGCTGTCTCGATACGAATCGTCCTTGTCCCTCTTTCGTTGCCATCATGGGGATGGTGTAGCCGGACTATTCAGCCACGGTGAGACGCTCCCCGTGGGTTGCCATCTTGGCGCAGAGAGCTTGCCCGCCGGTAATTGGGTCTACGTGCGCCATGACGCCCAACTTTGCTGTCGCCGGCCTTCCGTTCGGCGGGACACGCCATGCTTGTCTCGGGTCCACGGCCCACGAATAGACCTCTTGTATCGTCGAAAATGACGCTTCCCAATGCCGTCTTCGCTTGCCACGATGTTCCAGAGTCGGCTCCCATTTCCGCCGTGCGCTTCGCGATCGGAGGACATGGAAGGCCGACGGCACAGCCTGTGCGGGATTCCGGCAGTTCCGGTAATTCGCTGCGGTCCTCACCGCCTAATGATGGAGTTGGTTCATGGCTGGCATTGTCTGGGCGCTGCTCGCGATCGTCCTGGTCGTCTGGTTGATCGGTCTCCTTGCCGACCTGGCAGGGAATCTTATCCACCTGCTCTTGGTCGTTGCCCTGGTGATCCTGATCTACCAGCTCCTGACTGGACGCCGAGCGGTCTAGCCTCCTGGCGCCGCGTCTTCTGGGACCTGCCCTCTACCTGTCGGCTCCTGTTGTTCGGTGCGGATGGGAGGTCCCTTTGTAACCCTCCGTGCAAGGTGATAGAGATAAGGCGTGGACTGTCCCCATGATCTTTCCCTTCGGGGCTTCACCCGTTGTCCAAGGATGATTGAGTGGGCTCGCGTCGGGCGAGCCACTGGCTCAACGGCGTCGCGGTGACATCGTGGGCGACGATAGTCGCCGCGATGAGCAGCGTCCCAACGGACCAGACCTGCTCCAGCTGCGTCTCCTTGTGCGCGACGGCGGCAAAGTAGAGCGCCCCCACCCCGATCGGTCCGAACCAGCCAACGAAGAGCGCCTCATCCCATCGCGGGACGTCGCTGATGAGCGGCTTGAGGAGCAGCAGGGACGGGATGCGTCGCAGCAGCAGGATGGCGAGCACGAGGCCCAACGCCGGCCACCCCAGCTCTTTCCACCCCGCCCAGGGTAGTGCCACACCCAGGAGCACGAAGATCGGCACTTGGAGCACCTGCTTGAGCACGTGTTGATACAGTCGCTGCTCTCGCTCCAGGCCTTCCCCCTTCTCCTCGCCGGTGCGCGACCAGGCGAAGGTGACCCCAGCGACAAGCACCGCCAGGAGTCCGTCGCTGTCCATTAGTTCCACCCCCGACACGACCAGGAGCGCAAGGGTGTAGAAGATCGGCATCAGGGGGCCGGTTGCCGTTTCGTCGAGCCTTCTCGAGGTGCTCCACGCATGAAGGCGACCCACCACGTACCCGGTCAGTCCCCCGACGATCACCGCCACCAGTCCCTTCCACAGCAGTGTGTAGCTCAGCCACTCGGTCCATGCCTCGGCGTCCGGCTTGGTGATCAGAAGCGCCGGCAGCAGGACAAACATGAGGCCTAGCCCATGCCTCGCCGCGGAATCGGCGTTGAGAAGATGTCGGATTCGTTCTGGCACGTTGTCGCTCGCGACCCGGCCGGTCGTGATGGCAGCGGTGAGAATCGGGTCGATGGGCGCCAGCACGGCGCCAATCAAGATAGCCGGCAACGGATCAAGCCCCAGGATCCACCCCACGAGCAGGCTGCTGATGCCCCACGTCAGTGCCATCCCCGCAAGAACCAGCACAGTTAGGGACCGCCAGGCCCCGGTGAGGTAGCCCCGCAGTTCGAGGCCGACGCTGACGAGCGCAATCGCGAGGGTGAACCGGGCGGTCACCTCAAGGATCGCTGACTCCTCTCCGTACTTGGCCAAGTCGAGCCACCCCAGACCCTCGGGACCGATGAGCACGCCAAGGAGGAGTGCGAGGATCGGTTCGTTGATCCAGTGCAGCCGAATCCAGTGCGTGAAGAGGCCCATGACCAGGGCAAGCCCGGCCATGGACGCAACAGCGATATCGATCTCACGCATACCTAACTCACTCCCGGTGGTCGATGCTCTTTCTGGGAGGCCATTGCCCCGCTGCCAATCGCATCATGGGGATGGCGGCAGGATTCCGATCCCTTGGTTCAGCCTGCGGGAGTCTCGCAACCAGCACGACACGGTCGAAACACCTCGCCGATCCCGTTCAGAAGTCAGGTGTCCTGCCGGAGAAGCCAGTGACGCGATTTAATCCTGGTTGTTCTTCGGCTATTGAGACCCAGCCCCACCACCTTGTTGCCTTCGGGTCTCGTGGTAGATCACCGCGTTTACTTCAGCACCTAGTAACAGCATCGCGGACGAGATGAAGAAGTAGAAGAGGAGGATAATGACGGCTCCCAAACTCCCGTAGGTCGCGCTGTAGTTGCCGATGTTGGACACGTAGTAGGAAAAGCCGA
>JAUJMG010000522.1 GCA_030446955.1 Thermomicrobiales bacterium | reverse complement strand
GGCGAGCACGGCGGCAACATGGACTACCGGGGGTTTGGTCCCGGTGTGACGGCCTTCTTTCCCGTCTTCGTGCCGGGTGCGCTGTTCCATCTCGGGGATGGGCACGCCATCCAGGGCGACGGCGAGATCGTCGGCACGGGCGTGGAAACGTCGTTCGAGATGCAGTTCACCGTGCGGGTCCAGAAAGGGCGATCCATCCGCTGGCCCCGGGGTGAGAACACCGAGGAGATCTTCACCGTCGGCAATGCTCGCCCGCTCGACCAGGCCGTCCAGCACGCAACGACAGAGATGCTGCGCTGGCTGACGGAGGAGTACGGCTTGGACATCACCGCGGCCAGCCACCTTCTGGGCCAGACCGTCCGCTACGATCTGGGCAATGTCTTCGATCCGGCCTACACCATGGTCTGCCGCGTCGCGAAGCGATGGCTGGTCTCATCCTAGGGAGCACCGAGCAGACCCCGCGCTCATTCCCCTAACCCGATCTCTACGCGCCATCTACCCGTTGCTGGGCGTGGTGGACGACCCGCGTGACAAGCGTGCGAGGCAGAAATCGATTCGCCTCTGCGAGGACGCGGTTGCGGCTCCCGGGAATGACGACTGTCTTTCCTCTCAGCATGCCGGCGTAGCCTGCCTGGGCAACGGCGGCGGCGTCCATGATCCAACGCCCCTTGAACAACCTGGACTCCTCCAAGGCAGCCCGCTCTTGGAATCCCGTCTCCGTCGGGCCTGGGCAAAGGGCAGTCACCGTGACCCCGGAACCCCGAACCTCTTCGGCGACTGCCTCAGAGAAGGAGAGAACATAGGCCTTGGTAGCGTAGTAGACGGCCATCAAGGGGCCGGGTTGAAATGCCGCCGTCGAGGCTAGGTTCAGGATCTTGCCGTCCCGCCGCTGCAACATGTCGGGCAGAAGCAGTTTGGTGAGGTGGGTCACTGCCAGCATGTTCACCCGCATCATTGCCAGTTCATCCTGCAAATTCGTTTCCGCAAACGGACCGTAGATGGCGTATCCGGCGTTGTTGACAAGCACATGCACCGCCGTCCCACCTCGTCGAAGATGGACCACGATCTCCTCGATCGCCGCTGGCTGGGCCAGATCCTTCACGATTGTCATCACCTGCCCGCCGAACTGCTCGCGGAGGCCGGCCGCGACGGCGTCCAGCCGATCGGCGTTCCGCGCCACGAGCACTAGGTCGTGACCGTCACGGGCCAGGAGGTTGGCCAACTCGAGGCCAATCCCGCTCGTTGCGCCAGTAACGAGCGCGACCTTCCCGCGTCCGATCTCGCCTAGCCGGCCCATCATGTCCTCCGTCCCGCTCCCCACGTCTGGTCAACGAGGTCCGCTCTGCCACCGCGGCTGCCAGAGGCCCTCGGACCCTTCCGGTCTCAGCCATACGGTTGAGTAGGATAGGCGCTCCCGCACCAGTCGTCTTGTCCTGGACAAGATCCCGCCGCTCGCGCGCTCCATTGGAACATCAAGGCAGTGGCAGGCGGCGACCAGATCACGCGCGTCGCCCCGATGATGACAGCGGTGAGGGTGATAGATGGGATCAGGTCAAGATGGAGGGGCTCTCACGGATGGGACGGAGTGATTAACGATATCGGAGGCGCTTCGAGGTAGCCAGATGATGAGGGTGCCAGCGGCGACATGGTTGGCGTCAGGCCGTCTATCCCACCCGATACGCCTGCGCCGATGAAAACGTTGGCTTGAGGTGGTACCTCTCGAGGGGTTACAGCGGCTGCGCTGCCAATAACGCCGCCAGCGTTACGACGATCAAACCGACCACCGCTAGGCTACGCAGAAACAGATCGCGCATCGTCAACAGATCGTGCGCCCGCCGCTGATTCTCCGTCACCGGTCTCCCCCTCCTGATACTGTTCAAGAATAGGTGTACGTACACAAATGATGGTAGAAGGAGTCCGTAGCCGTGTCAATGGAACGGATGTCCGAGTGGCGGCGCTTCATGGCCCTCCAGGCCTGGAACGCCTCCGATCTCATACCCCATCTCTAGATGTTGAGACTGTCGGTTGAACGATCACCGAATCGTGCTGCTCACGATTCCCGGTGAACTCGGCTTGGTCGAGAACCATCTCAATGACGTGCAACTCGGTCCGCCGCCAGCCGACAGTCTCGACGTGTTCGCCGGTTTGTCGAAAGCCAACCCGGTGATAGGCGGCAATCGCGCGAGGGTTGTGGCGAAAGACTTCCAGCCGAACCTGACGGAGTCCATGACGCTCGAACGCTTCGGCCACCACGAGTCGTGTCGCCTCCGTGCCGTATCCCTTGCCCCAACAATCCTTCTCACCGATCACGATCCGGAATAAGGCTGAGGTTCCGTGAGGCGGGATGTCGGTCAAGGCGGTCGTACCAATCAAGCGATCAGTGTCCGCCTCATGCACGGCAAAGCAGAGTCCCCGAGCCGACAACGGCAGGATGATGGTGTCGAAGTACCCGCGGGACTGGATGGCGTTCAGCGGTTCCTGGTCATGCCGGAGCAGATGGGCAATCTCCTCATCGGCATACCAGCGCTGAAACGCGGCGCGGTTGGCAGGCACGTGGGTCCGCAGACGGACAAGACGTCCCTCTCGGACCAGGCTCCCGATGGGTTCGCTCGGGCCAGAAACATCCCTCGGTCGCTCGTCATCCACCATATGCTCGCTCCCTCGAACCGTCCCGGCCCGGTTGACGACAGCCTTGAGGTACTGACCCGTTCGATACCACCGCAGCAGCATCCTCTTCACCGCGCACCATCAGCGAATCGCGATCCCGAATTTGAGGTGCGGCACCGTGCGGAGCTCCTACGGGCGAGCGGAATAGCTCGCTGGACTGGAGGGATCACCATCATCGGGAACAACCTACCGGATCCGGGCACCGGGAAGCCATGGCCGGACCACATCAAACCCGAGGCAGCACGCTGGCAGTATACAGAGCGCGGTGGGGTGACCCTGCCACCAGCAACAACGAGCGTGGTGATCTGACGCGAGCCCGGCAGTTTGCACTTAACGGGATGATGGAGCACTCGGGGCCCGGCTCAGAGACGTTGGAAGCACGCTCATTCGTGGCCGAAAAAAGAAGTGAGCCGGCCAGGTATCCCTGGCCGGCTCAATCACGCCGCCACCGGTCAGAAGCGGCGACGTGGTTAGAATCTCGGTGAAACGACCGGCACGGGGCCGGTCGATGACCGATTAGTAGCTACCGTAGCGCGGAGTGGAAGCTCGGCGATCCTGGAAGCACTCCCGGCAGTAGACCGGCTTGTCGCTCCGCGGCTGGAAGGGGA
>JAUJMG010000521.1 GCA_030446955.1 Thermomicrobiales bacterium | reverse complement strand
CGGGCTCCTGACATCGGTGGTCGTGCCGCGCCCGATCGCCTGGGTCTCCAGCCAGAGCCCGGACGGGGTTCCCAACGTCGCGCCCCACTCCTACTTCACCGTACTCTCCCACAAGCCGCCCCAACTCGGGTTCGTCAGCGTCGGGGAGAAGGACACGCTGCGGAACGTGCGGGAGACCGGGGAGTACGTGATCAACGTCGCGGGCGAGGACCTTGCCGAGCACCTGAACCGCACCTCGGCGAACTTCCCGCCCGAGGAGAGCGAGTTCGCCTGGGCGGGACTGACGGCGGAGACGGCATCGAAAGTCAGGGCTCCGCGGGTCGGGGAGGCGCCGGTCTCGCTGGAGATGCGCTTGACCGAGATCAAGCCAATCGGCGACTGCTTCCTGGTGATCGGGGAGACGGTCTGGGTCCGGATCGCCGAGGCGGTGATGCGGGGCGACCACGTTGAGCCGGATCTGCTGCGGGCGCTGGGCCGCCACGCCGGACCCACCTACAGCCGCACCGTCGACGTCTTTGATCTCCAGCGCCCGACCTATGCGGGCCTGCTGGAGGAGGGCGTGGGACCGATGGAGCCGGCCAGCAGGCCGTAGGCGGGTGGCACGTGATTTGCCGCGCCGCCCGGGGGGAATGGACAGGACGGGCATGAGGAACGCGACGGGCACGCCGATCCAACCGATCCAGGCGGCGCTGACGCACCGGGTGGTGGCGCCGCGGCAGCCGGGCGAGGGATCTCCGCCGGGGCTGCTGATCCTGCACGGGCGGGGCGCGGACGAGGGGGACTTACTCGGCCTCGCGGCGGCGCTCGATCCGCGCCTGCTCGTCGTCGCGGCCCGGGCGCCGTTTCCGCTCGGCCTCGGCTACCACTGGTATGACCTGCTCCACCTCGGGGAGCCGGAGCCGAGCACCTTCGCCCGCTCGCGCTCGCTGCTGGATCGATTCATTGGGGAAATCATCAAGGGCTATGGGCTGGGTGCCAACCGGCTCTACCTGGCCGGCTTCAGCCAAGGCGCGATGATGTTGGCGACGATGACGCTCTCCCAACCGTCCCGCATTGCGGGGGCGGCGCTGCTCAGCGGTTACCTGCCGCTACAGACCAGGATTGAGACCGACCCGGCGGCGCTGCTGGGCAAGCCCTTCTTCGTGGCTCACGGCACGCGCGATCCCGTCATCCCGGTCGAAGCGAGCCGCATGGTGAACGCCTACCTCGCCGGCCTCGGGGCGAGCGTGACCTACCGCGAGTACCCGATCGAGCACCAGATCTCCGAGGAGGAGCTGCGGGACGTTGCCGGCTGGCTGACGCGGCAACTGGACGTCTCCTGAGCCTTTCTTGCCTCTTGCCTATCGAAATCCACCGGAGACGGTGCATGACGGTCGTCTCGCTTGTGCGAACGACCCACGGAGCAACACCATGAATCTGGAACTGCAAGGCCTTCACCACTTAACCGCCGTCACCGGCGACGCTCCGGGGAACGTCACGTTCTACACCGGCACACTGGGATTGCGACTCGTCAAGAAGACGGTCAACCAGGACGATGTCTCGGCCTACCACCTGTTCTACGCGGACGAGAAGGGCAGCCCAGGCACGGAGGTGACCTTCTTCGACTGGCCGGGGAGCGGTCCGGCGCGGCCAGGCACGAGCACCATTGCGGCGACCTCACTCGCGGTCCCGGCAGGTTCCCTCGGATGGTGGATGCAACGTCTCACCGAGGCTGGTGTGGAGCATCGAGGGATCGATCAGCGGGGTGGACGGCAGGTGATTGCCTTTGCCGATCCGGAGGGGCAGCGCCTTGACCTGGTGGACGCGGGCGACCCGCCGAGCGAGACGGCTCGCAAAGACGGTCCGGTCCCGTCGGAGTTCGCGATTCGCGGCCTGCACGCGGTGACATTGACCGTGGCGGATCTCGGCCCGACGGCGCAAGTGCTGACGCAGATTCTCGGGTTCCGACCAGCGGAAGGATACGACGGGCCAGGAGGAGCGCGGGTCGCCGTCTTTGAGACGGGTCCAGGCGGGTCTGGCGCCGAGGTCCACATCATCACTGATCCTCGCCTGCCGCGCGGCCGGGTCGGGATCGGGGGCGTCCACCACGTCGCCTTCCGAACCCCCAACGATGACGAGCACCACCAATGGCAGCACCGCCTCGCTGCGGCCGGACTTGGCGTGACACCCGTCATCGACCGCTACTACTTCCGCTCCCTCTACTTCCGAGAACCCGGCGGGGTCCTGTTCGAGATCGCCACCGATGGGCCGGGCTTCGCCACCGACGAGGATCTCGCCCACCTCGGCGAGCGCCTGGCGCTGCCGCCCTTCCTCGAACCCCATCGGGCCGAAATCGAGGCGGGCCTGCGACCGCTGCGGGTTACTGAGGTATCCACGTCCCGTGTTGGAGGAGGAGTCGAGTAATCGCCCCGCCCCCCACGACCGGGACCCGAGACCGGGGGAGGAAGCAGGACATTGCTTCCTCCCCCGCCCTCGTCGTTCATAGGAGTGCCGCCTCGCCTCATCGCAGCAAACGCGTCCCAAGAACTGTCCAGAGCGCGGCGATGCTAACCCGCCCCTGGATGGGCGGCTTAGGCGGACGCGGCTACGGCGAGGGGCGCGCCGGCCAGGACTCCCTTGCCCGCCCAGGCGTGGGTAAAGACGGCGACCTCGACCCTGGGGATGAGCGGCTCATAGAAGTGGTGAACGAGCGCGGCTCCAGCGAAGAACCCGATCACTTTCAGGACCTCATCGCCCACGTTGTGGACATCATGGGGCACCATCGCCGGAACCAGCGCCAGTCCCCCCTGCCCAAGCCGCGCCCGGGCGCCGTCGACCTCCGCTTCGGCCTCCCCCTGCAGCACCAGCATCATATCCTGGGCACTGTCGGTGTGAAGACCCAGGCGCTTGCCGGGCTCAACCTCGAAGTAGACGATGGCCGAGGCGGTTGTGCCGGTGGCGGCATAGAGGGGGAAGTCTGCCCGGCTACACAGTGAGGCTCCGCTCGTCGCTACGGTTGAGCTGGCGGTGAGCTTAGGCTCCTGGCGCACACTGACCCAGGAGCACGGCCTTTCCGATAAGGACGCCGCGAGCCTCATGACCCACCTAGTCCGGTGCGTTACTGGCGGATCAGATGACGCGCCGCACCTTCGTGAACTGCGTGAAACAGGCGACGAGCCGAACCCATAGCGAGGATTCGCGAGCGTCGGTGACCGGTCACATTGGACAGTGGACGAGATCATCGATTGCCGCTCGGGTCAGCGGTCAGTCCTGGCTGGTTTCCCTTGTGGCAGCCGCTCACC
>JAUJMG010000520.1 GCA_030446955.1 Thermomicrobiales bacterium | reverse complement strand
ATGTCCCGACCGTGTATCTCTGGTCACCGAATTCGATCTTCGCCACTAGTCGGCGTCTCCAAGGGTTCGTAGCTCCAAGCTACGTGGACAACCAACTTTGGAACGCGAGCGACTGGTGGGTCAGCGGCTAGCGCCTCACGATGCCCGCCGACCCCCACCAGTCCGTCGGCCGTCGTAGGAGGCCTTCCATGATGGCCCTGGTGACGCACGGGGATCGACGGATATGCTCCGGGACCCAAGGGCGAGCAGCATCACGTTACAGGCGGAGGTGCCCCCAGTTGCCACCACCTTCTTGGGGCATCGCCGCCCCCACCCCGGCGAGCGAGGGCGTTACGAACCGGGGCGTGGTGAGGCCACGGTTGCGGGGACGCCATGCGGGCGCTTAATGAGGGATGTGAGCGCCCGCGCGGAGAATGGGGTTGTCGCGGTGTTGACGTCGTTCCCCGCTTGAGAAGAACCGCTCAACGGGCTGCCCGCATCTTCGGGTGTCTAGGCAACTCGGGTGGCCGCTCGCGTCCGTTTTTGCGCATCCCGGAGGAGGCGCTCGACCGCATGCGACACCGTCACCGCCCTCAGCTGCATGGGGCCGTGCCCTGAGGGTTTTCAGCCGACGACAAGCGATGCTCTTCGCAGCAGTAGCGCGTGGACCACGCTCATCGCAACCAGCTGGGCGGTGCGAGCGTTAGCCTCGCTGGGGACATTTTGGATCTCGAACCGAAACGTGCCGAACCTGCCCTCGGCCACGACCTCATGGTGGTTGCGGTCAACGGAAGGGTCCGCTAGCACACGCACCTCGGTGCGGTCCAGCCCGATGCCAGCCAAGCTGACTGCGGCGGCCACGTTGATACTCTCTGGAAACAGGAGCGCGCCTTCCCGCGCATTGCCCCGAAAGATCTCTTGCGCTTCCGTGAGTTGCTCCACCTGAGTTGGGGCTAGCAGCGTCCTAGCCGGCTTGCGTGTCGTGTGCGTTACCCGAGCAAGGCCACCAAGCGTTGCAGCCGCGAGGGCGTCTAACCCTCCGATAGCACCAGAGGCCACTTTCGCTTGGCTGCCGCCCGTCCGTGCTGCTGCGATGATCTCCTCCTCCACGCCGGGCTCGGCCAGCGCGCCAATGCTCACCATAATGAGATCGCAGTGGGCACGCAGGATGGTCGGCCCGTAGGCACGAAGCGCGGCGTGACCACCGGCTTCGACGACAACCTCCGGCCGCTGGGCAAGCAAGGCGTCAATCGTCGTGACCGCCTCAGGACTGCCGCTTGGGCGTAGCCGGGACGGATCACGCACCAGCGCCGCGACGACTGTCGCGTCTTCAGCAGCATGCTGGTGGATGAGTCGTACGACTGCTTGACCGATCGCGCCCAGCCCGATCAATCCCACGCGCAGTGGAGCCTTTGTCATCGAGCACCTCCGGCAGGTTTGTCTGGGACGTGTTGGCATACTAAGTCGACAATCCGCTCGGGGCGGGCGACATCCGTCAGGATCTGCGTCCAGACACCGTCCGGCGTCGGGTCTTGGGCCGCAGAATGCGGCGTCGTTCC
The DNA here is from genome assembly GCA_030446955.1 of Thermomicrobiales bacterium. Classification (GTDB taxonomy): domain Bacteria; phylum Chloroflexota; class Chloroflexia; order Thermomicrobiales; family UBA6265; genus LC2-1. The sequence goes on along the minus strand of JAUJMG010000520.1, from coordinate 1,752 downwards.
CATCACATCAGCTAAGCAAACATGCCCTGGTACGGACAGCAGGGCATTGACCGGGGACGTCGGGTCCGCGGCCTTCAAGGGTGACCGCACGGGACCATCCTGGAGAAGATCAAGAACGGTGCGAGACGCGTCATGCCTACTCAGCCGACAAGCCCGTGTGTGCCGAGCACGGGAGGTGCTGCCGACAGCAGGCGGAACGGGGTCGTATGCTTGCGACTCGCCGCACTTGCTGGTCTCGTCAGATGTGCTAAGGGCAGTGTGAGCAAAACTCGCGGTATCCACGCACCGGGAGCTCGTGATACTGGCGGCAAACGTCGACCAGCCGCTCCTTCGCGGCCAGAAAGAGCCGCTCGCCCTTCTCGGCCGAGGCTGTGATGGGATCGCCGTGCACGCCGTGCTCACGCTCCCGACGCCGCTCCGGGAAACCCGTAAAGCTCAGGATGTCCTCGCTGAATCCGGGCTGCTCGGGATCGGCAATCATCCGGGACCGTTCGATCATCGTGGGGCGAAGATACAGTTGCAGTGACGTCTCCCACTCGCCGCCATGGCCGATGAAGCCCCGGTCGGTCTCTGCCTCGTTCGTCAGCACCGGCATGACCATGTCCCAGTAGGAGATGGGCAAGACCCAGATATCCTCCTCCGCAAGCTTGATCGAGATCACCTGGAGAATTGCTCGGTTGCCACCGTGCCCATGAAGCAGGATGAGCCGTCTGAAGCCGTTCGCCCAGATGCTCCGGCAGATATCGGAGACAAGCGCGATGAAGGTTTCGGCGCTCACGGTGATCGTGCCAACCTCACCCAGGTTATAGTGCGTGAGGCCGCTCCAGACCGGGGGCGCGACGATGGTGGGAACCTCGGCAATGGCGCGCGCGGTCTCGACGGCCATTGCTTGCGCATGGCAGATGTCGACATCCATTGGGCTGTGCGGACCGTGCTGCTCGACCGAGCCAACTGGGACGATCACCACCGGGTCGTCTTCAAGCGCCCCCAGCAACTCGTGCCGCCACATCTCTTGCCAATGGACTGTCTTCCCTCCGGTGGCCCGCTGCCCCTCGCCGAAGACTGAGACGTCCAAGGCCATACCAGGCTCCCTTCTGTTAGGCTACCCACGGCGCGCCAGGACCTCACGCAATCGGATGGCGACCACGGTCTCCTCACCCGGTCGCAACGCTGACGCGACAAGTCCAACTGCCCGCTCGTGCAGGAAGTTCTGCGACACCGCGATTGGCGGATCACCTTCCATTAACTCGTTGATGATGGTTTCCACCGGTCGCCCGATCACCTGCTCCTCCACACGGACAACGGCTGTCGGATAGGAACGAGGCGCCCGCTCGTCGGCGAGGTGGTCCGCGTGGACACCCGGAAGTCCCGTCAGTGCGTCCAGAATCGTGGCGAGTTGCCCTTCCTGGGCGCGTCGCTCGGCGCCGTGATCGTGGCTCAGGAACCTGCGCAGCGCTACGGTGAGCCCGACGATCTCCTCCTTGCCGACCTTCATCGGGCGCCCGAGGCCATGATGCGGCGGGCCAGGCAGGCGCCCATTCGTGAGGTAGTGGTCGCGCCGTGTCCACGTCGCAGGGTGGATGTCCATGTCCTGATGTTGCAGAGCGACTGATTCGATCAGGTGGGCCCGTCCCACGAGGAGTCCCGACGCCTGCGGCCCTCCGATGGCCTTGCCGCCACTGAACGCTACCAAGTCGGCCCCGGCGGCGATGAAAACCTGCAGGTTACCGACCGGTGGCAGGGCGGCGGCCG
>JAUJMG010000519.1 GCA_030446955.1 Thermomicrobiales bacterium | reverse complement strand
GTTCCCGAGAACCCCTTGGCGGACCTTGGGCGGCTGCGCTCGATCTCGTCCGTGTGGAAAGGGGGACGTCTGGTCTTCGCCCGATAGCCTGCCTTGTGATCTGAAAAGCCGGCTCGTGCTTGGCTATCGGCATGGCTACCGAGCCCTACCAGCCCTGAAGGCCGCTATCGGCTCATTCGCCGCTAAGGCCAGGCTGCATCACTGCTTGTGCCAGAGCATGGAGTCTGTCGCGGAGGCGGCCAGGGAGCGCGACTTCTGCTTCGTCGCCATCACCTACCCTGAGCTGTTCCCCAGCTACAAGCGGCCCTACCAGAGCACGAACGCTTCAGCCGAGTACCTTGGTGCTTTAGAGCGACGTATCGCTCGCTCCACGAGGTTCGCTGAGGACACAAAGGGCAAATTGCCACCTCGCTTGGCAGCACCGACCCGTCCTAAGGATCGTGTGCCCGTTGGAGCGGGTCAGTTCGCGCTCCCGCTCTGCACCTGGTCGTCTCTTGCCGCTTACACGTCCGTGCGCAACCGCGGGTCCAGCAGATCCCGGACGGCATCACCGAAGATGTTGATCGCCAGGACGAGCAGCCCTAGGGCCAGCCCCGCATAGAGAACGGTCCAGGGCGCCAGCTCCATGTAGGTGCGATTCTCGCTCAGCATCGACCCGAGTGAGGGGGTCGGCGGGACGGCGCCGAGTCCCAGGTAGCTGAGCGCCGCTTCAAGGATCACGGCCCCCGAGAGGCTGAGCGTCAACTGCACCAGGATGGGCGCGGCGATGTTTGGGAGCACGTGGCGCACCATGATCCGGCTCGTCGTGGCTCCCGCCGCCACGCCGGCCTGGACGAACTCGACGTTCTTGACGGCCAGCGTCGAGGCCCGCACCACCCGGGAAAAGATGGGGGTATAGACCGTCGCGATCGCGATGACGATGCTCGTGAACCCTGCCCCAACAATCGAGACCACCAAAATCGCGAGCAGCACTGCCGGGAAGGCGAAAAGCACGTCCATGACCCGCATCACGAGGTACTCGGGCCAACGTCCAACATACCCGGCAACCAAGCCAAGTGCCGTTCCGGCAATGGCCGAGGCCAGGACTGAGGTGGCACCGACCAGCAGGGAGATCCGGGTGCCGAAGAGGATGCGGCTGAGCACGTCCCGACCGAAGACATCGGTGCCGAGCAGGTGGTTGTTGTTAGGCGCCAGGAGCCGGTCGCGCGGCGCCATCTCGACCGGGTCATCTGGTGCAATCAGGGGCGCCGCCAGTGCGGCCAGCACGATGGCAACCAGGATAACCCCCGCGATGAATCCCGCCCGATTTTGACGGCCAAGGCGAGCGAGCAGCGACCACGACCCCGACGAGGGATGGGTCGCGAGCGTCGTCTCGGCTGCCACGGCGCTCACGCTCGACTGATACGCGGATCGATGAAGCCGTAGACGAGGTCCGTGAGCAGGTTGACCAGCACGAAGCTCCCTGCGATGAAGAGCGTCGTGCCCTGGACGACGGGGTAGTCGCGCTGCAGAACGGCGTCGAGCGCGAGTCGCCCGACGCCTGGGATAGCGAAGAGTTGCTCGACAATGACGGTGCCCCCGAGGAGGTAACCGGTTTGGATCCCGACCACGGTCACGACCGGCACCAGCGCATTTCGCAGCGCGTGTCCGAGGACGACTGCTCGCCCGGACAACCCCTTCGCGCGGGCCACCGTCAGGTATTCCTTCCGCAACTCTTCGAGGAGCGCCGAGCGGGTCATGCGCATGATCGAGGCGGCGAGGAGTGCTCCCAGCGAGATCGTCGGGAGTACGAGGGATTTCAGATTGGCACCGATTCCCTCGGAGAGCGGGACAAAGCCCGTTGTCGGCAGCACGGGCCAGCGCAGGGAGACAAAGAGGATCAGTAACGTGCCAAGCAAGAAGTTCGGAATGGAGAGGCCGATCAGCGCGGCGACCCGCGCCAGGGCATCGATGACCCCGTTGCGGCGGACGGCCGAGAGGATGCCGGCGGGGATCGCCAGCAACAAGGATGCGACCGTCGCCAGCGCGGCGAGCTCGAGGGTGGCCGGTAGCCGGTCAATGATGACCTCGGCTACCGGCTGATCCGTACGTAACGACTGCCCGAAATCACCGGTCAGGGCATTGCCAAGCCATACCACGTACTGAACGGGTACGGGCTTGTCGAGGCCATGGGCGCGGGCGATGACTTCTCGCTGCTCCGCGCTGACATCCGGCCCAATCCCGAGCATCACGTCGACAAAGTCGCCCGGGATCAGGTGCATCGCTCCGAACACCAGGATCGAGATCCCGAGCAGGGTCGGTAGAAACACCACGACCAGGCGGCGGGCGATGTAACTCAGCATCGGCTCGCTGGCGATTCAGGATGCCTGGTTGTCCACTGACTACAGGGCGTGCCTAGTGAGCCCACGCCTCCCCCTACGTCAGGCGGGTCCGCTTCAGCGTCTCCCACGTGTCAACCGGTGATGGCTCGAACCCCTGGACGTTGTCGCGGAGCGCGAAATAAGCCGTGCGCGTAAAGAGGAAGAGCCCCGGCGCGGCCTCGGCGATCTTCGCCTCCACCTGCCGGTAAATCTCCTGCCGCTGCTCCGGATCAACCGTCGAACGCCCCTCCTCCAGCAGCCGGTCAACGTCCGGATCGCTGAACTGGAAGGCGTTGACCGATCCACCGGTGTGGAAGACTGGGTAGAGCGCGCGGTCGGGATCGTTGCCGCTGCCGTTGTAGCTGACGAACGTAGCGAAATCGCGGTTCTTCCAGCGGTCGATGAACGTCCCCCACTCGACCTGATCGAGGGTGACGGTGATGCCGACTTCCTGCAACTGGGATTGCAGGACGAGCGCGATGTTGATGAACTCCGGGTAGAACGGCGAGGCCAGGATGGACATCTCGAAGCCACCGCCCAGTCCCGCTTCGGCGAGCAGCGCCTTCGCTTGCTCGGGGTCCGGTGTGTGGAGTGGCAGTTGATCGACGGGGGTGCCCCAGGGACCGAGCGTGGGAACGATCGGCCCGGTTACGCTCCCTTCACCGAAGAAGACCGCGTCGAGCAGGGCCTGGCGGTCGACGGCGAGGCTGAGGGCCTGACGCACCTTGACGTTGTCGAACGGCGGGCGCTGGCAGTTGATCCCAAGCAGGTAGTAATCCGTCGTCTCCTGGGTGACGACCTGGATGCCCTCCTCCCGACTGGCCAAACTCACCGCCGCCGGATCAGCAAGTGAGGTCAGCCCAATCTCGCCGGTTCGGATTGCGGCAAGGCGAGCCGCTTCGTCCGGAAGGATCTGGTAGGTCACCTGCGCCAG
>JAUJMG010000105.1 GCA_030446955.1 Thermomicrobiales bacterium | reverse complement strand
TATTCCATGCACCATCTCCGTCTCGTCTCGATCGCCATGGTCCTTGGCGGGTTGCTGGCCATCGGCGCTGCAATCGTATTCGCGCTCGGTCCCGCTTGGACACTCACCGGGCTTCTGCTTGCCTTCGCTGGTGCCGTGAAATTGATCGTTGTTGCCCTCTGGCGGGGCGTGGCCAGCCTCTCGGCCCCGGTGGAGACCGGCGTTGATGAGGCCCGCTCGCGGTAACCTCGTCGAGACCGGAACCCGCGATCACGTATCATGCGTGCAGGTCCGCGCCCGGGGCCGCAAATACTCTCCCGGGCGTCTGTGCCCGCCAACCCGCCTGAGGCCACCGGTCGTTCCCGAGCCCGATGGTTCGCGCCGGCCCGTGGCCACCCACCCCGTCACCGGTGCTCTCACTCCCCCTCGGGGTGAGCAGTGACCGGACGAGGAGGTCTTTGTGAGCAACCAGCCCGACGACGATCGCGCCACACGAGTGCACCAAGCCCGCCAAGTGTTCGCCGGTGACGAACTGCAACCCCCTACCCGCCCGCTCGATTTCGGCGCCGAAGACGCCCTGGTCAATCCGACCCAGCGCACCTATCTGATCGTGCTGGCGGCGCTGCTGCTGATAGCCCTGCTCCTCTTTGCCATCTGGGGCTTGGGCGCGGCTAGCCCAATTCTGCTGATACTTGCCCTCGCTTTGCTCGCTGGATGGGTCATCTTTTGAGCCGGCGTCCACGACGATCGACGCTCCTTGAGGAGGCGGTATTGGTGCCGGGCGGCAACCAGATTCAGGCACGTCTGGAGTGCGGAGGCGATGGTGTCTGATCCAGGAGAGACCTCCGCACTTCCCGCCACGTCTCAAGCGCTCGCCTGGGACGCTCTCGTCGCTGATGAGCCAGTCTCCGGTGTGCGCCGTCAAATCGTGAACGGCGCGAGCCAGACCCTGGTCCGCTACGTCTACGCGCCCGGGGCCATCTTCCCGGTCCACGCTCATCCGGAGGAACAGGTCACCGTGGTGCTGCGGGGGCGGATTGGCTTTGACGTGGCTGGTGAGCGCGTGGAGTTGGGACCCGGCGAGGTCGCGGTGATCCCCGGTGGCGTGCCGCACGGCGCAGCCGTCGTCGGTACTGAGGAGGTCGAGACGATTAACGCCCTCAGCCCTCGACGCAACGCCCACCCAGGGGAGAGCCAGTCAGCCAGTCAGGCTGGTGGAGACGGCCGATGACGGACGGGGATCTGCCACGCAACCGGCTGCGGCTAGTCAAGGATGGTGACGCGGCGGAGTCATCCAGGCCACCGTTGGATGTCCGCGAGGGTGCCGGCCCGCTGGCCGCGAGCGGGTTCGACCGGATCTTCGACCTGACCGGTCAGGTCGCGCTCGTGGTTGGCGCTGGAGCCATCGGTGGGGCGATTGCTGCTGCCCTGGCCGACTTCGGGGCGCGCCTTGCCGTGGCGGACGTGGATCTCGATGGGGCACAGCGGGTTGCTCAGGCGTGCGCGCGACCGCACACCGCAGGCTCCATGGCGGTGCGGTTGGACGTCACCGATCCCGGCCAGGTCCGGGCTGTGGTCTCGGCCGTCGAGCAGACCACCGAGCGGATCGATATCCTGGTCAATGCGGTCGGGATTCAACAACGCAAGCCGGCGCTAGAGTACACCCCGGGCGAGTGGCGCCGGATCCTGGACGTCAACCTCTCAGGGGCATTCTACGTAGCGCAGGCGGTCGGACGCGGGATGGTTGCCCGCCGGTATGGCCGGGTGCTGACCATCGGCTCCGTCTCCAGCCTGCTCGGCCACCCGCACCACGCCCCCTACGCGGCATCCAAGGGCGGCGTAGCGCTCCTGACCAAGGTGCTGGCGACGGAGTGGGCGCCCCATGGGGTGACGGTCAACGCGCTCGGGCCGGCGTACACCGAGTCCCCGCTCACCGTCGATCTCCTGGCCGATCCGGCGACCCGGGCGGCCCTGATCTCCGGCATCCCAATGGGCCGGCTCGGCACCCCCGAGGATCTGGTCGGCGCCGCTGTCTTCCTCTGCTCCGAGTCTGCGCGGTTCGTCACCGGCCAAACCCTCTACGTGGACGGTGGCCGCACCGCAGACTGAATCAGGGCAGTTCCGCCCCTTGGACGACCGGCGTCCATCAGCATCTCCTGAGAGGAAGTCGTGAGGGGTATCCTCGCGACCGACCGAAATGTCGGTAGGCACCGGACCAAGTGAGAACGTCGTGGAGAACGACCAGCCACGCCAGTTCGGAACGCCGTCGGCCGGGACGACCTACGCCAAGCGTCCGGGCGCCTACGCGGTGGCGGTCATTGAGGGTCGAGTCCTGGTCGTCGAGACACCGATGGGCTGGTTCCTACCTGGCGGCGGAGTGATGGAGAACGAGACGCCCGAAGAGACGCTACGCCGCGAGGTGGACGAGGAAACGGGTTACGGCATCGTCGCGTTGAGGCGCCTCGGCTCTGCTCGCCAGATCGTTGGAGGGCGCATCAACAAGTTCGAGACGTTCTTCATTGTCGACCTGACGGGGCAGGACGTTGCCCAGCCAGAACCGGAACCAGATCATCGCCCGCGTTGGGTGAGCGTGGAGGAAGCGATCCTCGGCCTGAGGGAGGAGGCACAGGTGTGGGCCCTGACAGCCACCCGTGGTGCGACGGGCCGTTGAGACGTCATACCAAATCCGCCTGAGGAGTCATTCCTCCGGCGTCTCTGATCCCTGGGATGAATCCCCCCGCTCATCCCAGAAAACCTCTCCGGGGCTGCAGTCGGGCAACCGTTGCGGAAGACCAAGCGATCAGCCGGATTCCGCCTCGGTCTTCTCAATCGAGCGCGCCTGGGACGTCACAATCCAGCTCTTGCCACTGTTCCGAACCTACGGGCGGCACGGGCCTGCCATCACGGCTGCCGATTCTGGTCAGTCCGCGGCGACCGCTGGCTGCAGAACGGCGAGGGCCTGCCGGAAGTCCGCTTCCAGATCGGCGATGTCTTCAATGCCGACGGAGAGGCGGATGAGATCCGAGCCTTCCACGGGCCAAATCAACGTGCCGCACTCGCCGAGGCTGACTGCAAGGGTGGGGAGCCGAAGCGCGTTCAGGAACGGCCCGACCGACGCCGGATCCCGCAGCGCGAAGGCGAGCATCCCCCCGAATCGCTCCCCCTTCCCAACCAGACGCTTGGCGACCTCATGGCCGGGATGCGTGGGCAGGCCGGGGTAGTGAACTGCGGCGACCGCTGGGTCGTCGGCAAGCAGGCTGGCCAGGCGCGCCGCATTGGCGCTGTGCTCGCGCAGCCGCAGCGGCAGCGTCTTGACTCCCGCCAGGAGCGTCCAGGCCGCGAACGCGCTCATCGCCCCGCCCAAGCGGGAAACGGTCCGCGCAATAGGGGCGACGATGTCTCGCGACCCGCAGACGACCCCACCCAGGATCTGGCCGTGCCCTGAGAGGTACTTCGTCGCGCTGTGGATCACCACGTCGGCTCCGTGCTCCAGGGGCCGACAGAGCGCCGGCGAGAGGAACGTGTTGTCCACTACCAGCTTGACGTTCCGTCGGCGAGCGAGCGACGCCAGCGCCCCGAGGTCCGCCACCCGCAACGCCGGGTTGGAGAACGCTTCACAGTAGATCGCCCTCGTAGCGGGGGTGATCGCTTCTTCGACCGCCGCCAGGTCCGACACGTCAACCAGCGTCACCGCCGCGCCGTGACAAGGCAGGTCGTCGCGGAGAAAGGCGCGGGTGACGGCGTAGACGTCGGCGGAGGCGACCAGATGACCGCCCCCGACCAGGAGGTGGAGCAGCGTCGCGCTGACCGCGGCCATCCCGGTGGCGGTGGCGACGGCCGCCTGGGCCCCCTCCAGATCCGCCAGTTTGACCTCAAGGCAGCGCACAGTGGGGTTGCCGTCCCGGGCGTAAAAGAAATGGGGGGCGAGACCGCTGCGGGCAGCTTCGAGCTGCTCGTAGGTGTGGAAGGCGTAGGTGGCGTTCTGGTAGATCGGTACGCCGTGGGCACCGGTAGTCGGGTCCGGCGCCTCACCGGCGTGGACGCTGCGGGTCGTGAAGCCGTGGCGAGGGGACATGGGGATCTCCAAGAACAACCGTGCAAAAGTTCACTCCCGACTATACCCCAGCGCCGCCGGGACTCGGGTCCCGGCTCGGTCGCGAGGGGCGCTCGTGGCAATGCGAGCATCGAGGGGAAGAGGTGCCCGGGTGACGGCAGCCCTGCCTCCGATGCGGCGGAACCCCCGTCCGCTGAGGTCGGCGAGTCATGGCCCCTCGTCGAAGATCCCCTCGATGCCATCGAATCCTTGGATGCTCGCTGGGTGGGCGGCGACCAGACTTGCGAGTAAGCACCGACCGAGCCTAACAAGGGGGCCGAGGTGATGAGGCCGTGACACTCCAAATGGTCAGGGACTTCACCCTCCGCGGGTGGGAGGAACCTGCTGACGGTGCCGGACGGCGCACGCTGCGTGCGGGCCTACTGAGCTCGAACGGAGGGGGGGGAAGGAGGGTTGGCTCCGCCCGCGCAACTGTGATCCTTTCGTGACGGGATCGCGATCCAGACGTGACACCGGGGGCCTATCTTGATTTCAGGAGATCAAGACACCACGCGGACCCAACGGGCGGCGATGCCCCCAAGCCCCCGACCGGATCCCAACCACCCTCTTCTCTCCCCCTCCCTCCCTCTTCCCACGACCCCGGGCGGCCGGCTGCAAGGCCTGGCCCCGGGGTCGCTCTATATCCGCCGTATCCCGGCACTTCGGATCGTCGGGCCGCGGCAGAGCGCCGGTCGATGATCCCGAGGGCGCGCTGCCAACACCTCGCGACCGCAGCGTCAGCCCCTCGCCTGCCCTTGCCCACATGAAGGCGATCGGCAGGTGGACAGGCGGTCTCGGTTATCGCTCTACCTCAAGACCCAGTTCGGGAATCGGCGGCAGCGCCGTCTGGTGGAGCCAGGCATCGAAGAAGGCATCCAGATCCTGACCGCTGGTCTGCTCGGCGACGGCGATGAAATCCTCCGTCGTAACGGTCGCATGGCGATACCGTTCGGTGTAGGTTTGCAGCGTCTGAAAGAAGAGTTCGTCTCCCAGGCGGAGGCGGAGCGCGTGGAGCGTCAACCCCCCGCGCCCGTAGACAGCGCCCCGGAAGAGGCTGTCCGGGCCGGGATCGCCAATCGTCACAGGCTGGAGTGCGGGCGGCGGCAGGTCCAGTTGCTCCAGCGCTTCCGATGCTGACCGGCGCTCCAATTCGGCCTTCGATTTCACGCCGAGCCTGGAACGCATGTCCTCCTCGGAGATGAGCCCTGGGAAGGCCGCGAGCACCAGATCCACCAACTCCCGTGCGTTCATCTGTTCCAGCGCCGCCCGGTCGTGCAGCCGATCTCGGGCGGCCAGCACGGCGTACCAGCGACGGACCTGCTCGTCTCGCGCTGCTGCGCCACGGGTGTGCTCCGTCCAGAGCCACTCCCCGTACGTCGCGAATCCCTCGTTCAGCCAGATGTCCCGCCAGCGCTCAAGACCGACGCTGTTGCCAAACCATTGGTGCGCGAGCTCGTGGGCGACAACCGACTGAGCCGTGGCATCACGGCCATGGGTCGACAGCGTCTGTGTCTCCAGTGCGGCACCCAGGGCCTGGTCGACGACCGTGGCGCCGTAGGCCTCGAACGGATACGGTCCGAAGACGGATTCGAAGCAAGCAATCATGTCAGGCAGACGGTCGAAGGAGGCGCGGCTGGCGGCGGGGATGGCGTCAGCGAAGTAGTTGCGGATCGGTAACCCGCCCGGCCCCGCGGCCGTCGTCTCGTCCAACTCGCCGATGTGGAGGGGCACCAGGTAACCCGCGGCGGGGTCGCGCGTTTCCCAGAGGAATGTCCGGCTGTCCCCATTGTCCGTCGTGCGTTGAAGCGTGCCGATGGATGCCACCTCGTACGGCTTGGAAACGGTGATCTCTAACGTGTAGGTGGCCTTGTCTGCGGGATGAGCGTTCGCGGGATACCAGGTTTCGGGCCCGGTTGGCTCCCCAAAGACGAAAATCTCATCGCGTTCGGCGGTCCAGCCGCCGCCGAACGGACCCTCGCCATGGCCTGGTCGACCGGCGTAGGCAATGGTGACGGTGAAATCGCTCCCGCTCGCAAGCGGGGTGGCAGGCGTCACGGTCAACTCGCCGCCGGAGCGGTCGTGCTTAGCCGCCTTGCTGTCGATGTCGATCCGGGAGATCGGGGGCCCGCTGAAATCGAGCGCGAACGCGGCAAGGTCCTGAGTCGCTTGCGCCTCGACCGTTGTGGTCGCGTCGACGCGATTCCCGGCAACGTCGACAGTCATCTCAATCGTGTAATGCTGAACGTCGTAGCCACCGTTGCCCATCAGGGGGAAATAAGGATCACCGATCCCCTCACTGCCTGGGGTGGCAACCTGCGCCGCAGCCGGTCCCACACCGACGGCGCAGACCACGAAGGCGAGCACTATCCAGCGCACAGAGCTCCAGGTCATTCAAATCCCCCTGCCTCGCTCATCCGAGGAGCCGTTCCGTTCGATGGCGTAATAGTCGGTAGACGAGCCATCGTCGTTCTCGCCCCGCCCCTGATAGGACATCCCGATCTTCTCCAACACCCGCTTCGATGCGTCGTTGGCCGGGTCCACGGTCGCCTCGATGCGGGTCAACCCACAGCGGTCGAACCCGAACGCCACGGTCTCTCGGACAGCTTCGGTCGCGTAGCCTCGCCCCCAGCAGGAAGGAGCAAAGGCGTAGATCACCTCCACGATGCCCGGCCGGTCAGGCGGGAACGCGAACCCACAGAACCCAATCATGCGGTCATCTGGCTTCTCCGTCACCGCAAAGCAGCCATAGCCGCGCGTCCGGTAGTTGGCCTCAGACACCTCGATCCAAGTCCGGGTCCGCTCTCGGGAGAGCGGCTGGCGGTCGTCCATGTAGCGCACGATCTCCGGATCACTCGTCAGCGCTGCGAAGTCATCCAGGTCATCGGCACGCAACTGCCGGACGACGAGTCGATCAGTTTCGAACACCGTCACTGGCATCCTCCAGATGCTGACGTCAGTCGCCGCCGAAGTCGAGGACGAAATCGTGCACCCACAGACTCTACTCCCAGGAGACGATCAGGTCCTCCAACGGCCGGCGGCCCCGGCGGACCGGATCCTTGGCGGCGTAGCCGACGGGAAGCAGGGCATGAGGAGTGAGCGCCGGGGCCAGCCCAAGCGCCTCCCGCACCACGTCGGGACAGAAGAGCGGAGCGCACATCCAGCCGGCGTCGAGGCCCGCCGCGTAGAGGGTCAGAAGCAGGTTCTGGATCGCCGCGCCAAGGCTTTGGATCGCCATGGTCGTTTCAGCCGCCTGGCGGTCGGAGTCGGGGTAGACGTCCAGGTCGGCCAGGTAGAGGCAGGGCACGATCAGGATCGGTGCTTGGTGAAGCCGCTGGCGGCTCTTCTCCAGGCGGATCCGCACGATCTCCTCGCCCTGCCCGTCCAGCGTCAACTGTTCACGCCAGGTGGCGGCCATTGCCTCCGCCAGCGCCGCGCGGCGATTGGCTGCTTCCACCACCGCGAACCGCCACGGCTGCCGCCCGTGGGGGGATGGAGCCCATCCCGCGGCCGCGATCGCCTGCTCCACGAAGTTGCGCGGGACGGGCCGATCCGTGAACGCGCGAACTGATCGACGACCGCTCACCAGGGACGCCAGATCACCTGGGCGAACCGGCTCCCCCTCCGCCTCGAAAGAGGTCGCTCCGTCCCCGCGCCAGGACGCGGCGGCGAGGTGGGTGATGCGGATCAGCGGCCGGGCCTCGATGGCCATCCCGGCGTACTGCGGGTATTTGGCGCGCAGCGCCGACACCGCCTCCGCGTGCCCCTCCTCGCCTGACGATACCAGCCCGGCCCGCCCGCGCAGTCGCACCCAGGCCAGCCTGCGCCAGTCTTCCGTGTAGTCGTCAACCACCAGCGCGACCTCTGGTCGCGCCAGGATGTGCCGCACCCGACCCAGTTCGGCGTCGGGCATGTTCTTCGGCTTCTCGTCCAGTGCCGAAACGATGGCCGGCTCCCCACCGTGCTCCACCAGGGCGTAGCAGACCGGCACTACGGCCGGCGCGCCCGACTCGCTCGCTGTCGCTAGGTGACCGACCCGGCGCTCTTCGACAAACCGGAGTTCTGTGGGAGTTGGCAGACGTAGTCGCCTCTTAGGATGCGCGTCGTGAGGTGGAGCGTTGGTGGCGGTCATCGCGAATCCTGTACGTCTGAAATCGGAACGGGGGGTTACGGAGTTCGTCACTGGTCGCGGGCAGTCGGGATGATGTACTCGTCCGGGCGCGGGGTCCAGGCTGGGAGATCCGGCCCGAGGCCGTAGCGCGCGGTCAGGCCGTAGAGGTAGATCGCCGCCGGCTCGTCCCGCAGGACTTGCCCGAGTTGCCGGTAGGTCTCCGCCCGCTTGGCCGGGTCGGTCTCGATGGCCGCCGCATCGATGAGCGCCTGCGCGGCGGGGTTCGTGTGGCGGGAGAGGAAGCCCTGCCCCTTGGCGAAATCGGGCGCCGCGACGACCAGGTTCAGCAGCGTGTACGGGTCAAAGAGTGGTCGCCAGGTCGCGAAGCGAAGCGGGGCGGCGGCCACATCCGTCCACGTCTCGTTGAACCGCGCGGTCTCCACTGCCTGCACCGTCACTCGCACGCCCACCTCGCCGAGTTGGCCGGCGATGGCCTCGACCACAGCGGCGTGCTCGGCACTGGCGTACTCCAGGGTCGTCTCGAAGCCATCGGGGTACCCCGCCTCCTGAAGAAGTGCCGTGGCGCGGTCCGGATCATACGCGTACGCGGACAGGGCCGGGTCGAAGCCAAGCCCGCCCTCAACGAAGAAGTTGGCCAGCCGTGTCCCGTTACCGCCGAGCAGCGCCGCCACGATCGCGTCCACGTCCACGGCGTGGTTGAGGGCCTGGCGGACGCGAGGATCGGAGAAGGGCGCCACGTCCGTGGCGATCCGGACCCAAGCCGAGCCCGAGACGGGAGAGATCGCGACCTGCGCGCCGCCCTCCTCGACCGCCGAGATCTGATCGACCGGCACGGCACGGACGAGGTCCGCCGTGCCTGCGAGGAGGTCTGCCACCCGGGTGGACCCTTCGGGCACGAAGCGGTAGACCGCCCGGGCCGCAATGGGTCGTCCTTTCGGGAGCGCGTAGCCTTCGTTTGCCTCCAGCTCCACCTGCTGTCCCCGCTGCCAGGTTACGAACCGGAACGGCCCAGTGCCAACCGGCTGCGCCGCGAGATCGCTGCCAGAGTCGGTAGCGTATCCTGGTGGCAGCATCACGAGCCAAGCGGCCATCTGGGCCGGCAGCCAGGGAGCAGGTTGGGCCAGGTGGAGGCGGACCGTGTGGGGATCGATTTCCTCAATCCCCGCGATGGTCGTCTCGTCAAAGAAGCTCTTAACCTGAGAGTCCACCGCCGGGTCCGCCAGATGGGCCACGGAGACCGCGACCGACCGGGCGTCGAACGGCTCGCCGTTGTGGAAGGTCACCCCCTGGCGCAGCTTAATCTCGTAGGTCAGCGGATCGGTCGCCGTCAGCGACTCTGCCAAGAGCGGCTCGAGCGTCCCATCGGGCGCGTATTGGACCAGCGCGTCGTAGACCGCGTGGACGATAGACCAGCCGTTGGCGTCATAGACGAGGGCCGGATCGAGCGTCTTTGGCTCGTCAGGTAGGTCGATCGTGATTGTCCCGTCAAGCACGCCGGGAGTTCCCTGCGCCCCGGCCGGCATTACCAGGCCCACTCCACCAGGGCCCAAGGTCGGGAGTGCTAACCCGAGCCCACCGGCTCCAGCCAGTCTGAGTATCGTCCGGCGACTCACCGGCCGCTCTAATTCATCGACCATCCGTTCCTCTCCAGGTCCAAAACGATTCGCTCGTGTCGTCACCGCGGCCTCCTGCCTCTTGCTACTCTGGATCCGTTAGCTCAGTTCAGGGGGTCTCGACCCCAGCAGACGAGTTGCTTGCCGTCATCTCGCCTCCGGATCGAGGAGATCGCGTACCCCGTCCCCGAGCAAGTTGAAGCCAAGGACCGCAAGTGCGATCGCTGCCCCCGGCACGGCCGAGACCCAGGGTGCAGCCATGAGGAGTTCCTGCCCATTCGCCACCATGCCGCCCCAAGTGATCGTGCTGGACGGCATCCCAAGCCCCAGGTAGCTGAGCGCCGCCTCATAGAGAATCATCGCCGCCACTTGCTGGCTGGCCACGACGGTGATCGGCGCGGTGAGGTTGGGCAGCAGGTGGCGACCGAGCAGGCGGGCCGGGCTGACCCCAACCGCCCGCGCCGCCTCCACGAACGGTGCCCGCCGCAGGGCGATGGCTTGGAGCCGCACGATCCTCGCGTACCCCACCCAGCCCGTGAGGGCGAGGGTCAGCAGCACCGTGCGTACGCCATTGCCGAGCGCAGCCGTCAGCGCGATCCCGACGACGACGAACGGCACCGCCATCTGGACATCGACAATCCAGGTCGCGATCCGATCGACGAGCCCGCCCGTCGCGCCCGCGATGAGGCCGAGCGTCACGCCGATGACGCCCGCAGCTAAGGTAGCCACCACCCCAATCAGCAAGGAGATCCGCGCGCCCGCAATCACCCGCGCCAGCACGTCGTGCCCCAGCCCGTCCGTGCCGAAGGGGTGCGCACCGGTCCCTCCGGCCCAGATCGGCGGCGCTAACCGCCCCCGGAGGTCCTGCCGCGCCGGGTCGACGTCTAGCAGGAGGGGTCCGAGCAGAGCGCCGATGGCCAGCACACCGACGATGACAAGACCGACCATCCCGGAGAGAGGCAGCCGACCGGCTCGCTTCGGCATTGATCTTCCAGCGTCAGTGACGGCCAGGGAGGAGCCGCTTCTCGCCACCCCGGTTACGGACCACCGCCAGATTGTCCGCTCTACTGCCATGGCTACGCCCCGCTTCCGGAGTCACCGGGCAGTGGGGCAGGGCTCTTCCGGCTCCATATTCCCCTCGGGCCTGCGAGGTCTGGAACTCGCAGGCCGCTGCCAACCGATGCTCCGTCACCTATCCGGGGATCGAGCCACTGGGCGAGAAGGTCCACCACCATATTGACCAGGAGAATCAGCGACGCGAGAACGACGACGAACGCCTGGACCAGCGGCAAATCTCGGTCCGCCACGGCCTGCAATGCCAACCGTCCCACACCCGGGTAGGCAAAGACGGCCTCCACCACGACCGCCCCGCCTAGCAGGAATCCAACTTGCAGCCCCACATACGCGAGGGTGGGCAGGGCAGCATTCCGGAGTGCGTGCCCCTGCACGACTGCCCAGGCCGAAAGCCCCTTGCCGCGGGCCGTGCGCACGTAATCCCTCCTCATCACCTCGATCATGGAGGCCCGCAGCAAGCGAACGATCGTTGCCGCCGGATAGGCAGCCAGCGTGACGGCCGGCAAGAGCAGCGAGCGCGGCCCATCGAGTCCTGACGGGGGCAACCAGTGGAGGCGGACCGCAAAGACAAGAATCAGGATCGTGCCGAACCAGAAGCCCGGCACGGCCTGACCGAGCAGGGCCGCGCCTGTTGCCGCCGCGTCCAGGGCGCCGCGGGGGCGCACGCCGACGGCAATACCGAGTGGCACGCCGATCAGCAACGCCAGCGCTAC
>JAUJMG010000104.1 GCA_030446955.1 Thermomicrobiales bacterium | reverse complement strand
CGGCGCCGGGCCGACGTTTGCCCGCCCTTCCCGTCGCCTGGTCGGCCTGGGAATCTTGGCGTTCTGCTGCCTGCTTGGCGAGGGCGCGATGGCCGACTGGAGCGCGGTCTACCTGGACGGCTCGTTGGGCACGGGGCCGGGACTGGCGGCGGCTGGCTTTGCCGCTTTCTCCCTCACGATGGCTTTCGGTCGCCTGATCGGGGACCGACTCGCGGCACACTGGGGACCCGTTGCGCTGGCCCGCTGGGGCGGGGTGCTGGTGGCCGTCTCGCTCGCGCTGGCGCTCCTGATAGAGCACCCGGCCGCCGCGATTGTTGGGTTTGGCGGCGTCGGCGCCGGGCTGTCGGGTATCGTGCCGGTAGTCTTCAGCGCTGCCGGGCGGATCCCGCGCCTGGCCCCCGGTCCGGCCATCGCCGCCGTCTCGACGGTCGGCTACACCGGGTTCTTGGTCGGGCCCCCGGCCATCGGGCTGCTGGCTGAGGTCTCCTCCCTGGGGATCGCGCTCGGTCTCGTCGTCGTGATGGGCGCTTTCATCGCTGCCCTGGCCGGGAGCGTGGCACCCCCGCGAGAACCGGCCGGTCTCGCCCGCCCCGTCCCCGCCGAGGGGGCCTAATCCCCGCCGCTCGGCACCTTACCCCTTAAGTATCCCCCCGTGCGGCATTAAGCGGCGGATTACGTCGATCGGCCGATGGGGGCGTTCCCTGGTCTGCCCTACCCTCGTACGTGTGGCGAGTGCCACGACCTCGCAAATGAGGGGGGCCACCTGATGTGCCGTCACCCAGGAGTTCAAAGGAGATCACCGTGTTGACCCGACGCATCGCGACCTTCGCGTTCGCGCTCTTCGCCATGCTGCTCGCCGCGGTGCCCAACGGGGCTGGCGCGCAGGGGGGTGGAGCCACCGGCGGCACCATCGCCCTCACGAACTGGCTCTGTAGCCAGCCGACAACCGATCCCTACGCCGAGTGTCAGGACGCCGGCAGCCAGAACGGCCCGATCACCTTCGCCGGTCCGGTCGAGCTGAGCACCGAGGCGGCCAGCATCCACGGCGTCAGCTGGGTCTGGGGCGAGGAGGAGCCGCTGCCCTTCGGCACCTACTTCCTCCAGACCGGCGCCTACACTCCGCCGGCTGGCTACCACCTCGACAACGTGGTCGGCAGCCTCGGCGGCACCGAGATCGGCTGGTCGGTCGTCATCGACGAGGCCAATCCGAACGCGCTCCTGGCCCTCACCCTGGTTCAGGACGACTCCACCACCGATCCGGACACCGACAGCGACAGCGACGGCCTCACCGACGCCGAGGAAGCCGAGCTGGGCACCGACCCGAACAACCATGACACCGACGGAGACGGGTACTTCGATCTGGGTGAAGTGCACTTCGGCTCCGACCCGCTCGACCCGGCATCGATCCCCACCGGACCGGAGACGGAGAACAGCGTCACCATCAACAAGCTGACCTGCCCCGCCGGGTACGAGGGCAACGACTTCGCTGGCGACTGCGACGCAACAGCTGGTATCGAGTTCACCATCGGCCTTGATGCCAGCGAGTTCGGGATGTCAGGCGAGACCGACGCGAACGGCGTGGTCAGCTTCGACGGCCTCGGTGAGGGCTCTTACACGATCACTGAGCACGACACAGGCGATCTCGCCGCCTCCCAGGTCTTTTGCGCTCAGCCCGGCGCGCCGGAGCCGATGCAGATCCGTCGCCCCGACGCGGCCACGGTCGGCATCGACCTCGGCCTCGGCAACGAGGTGACCTGTGACTGGTACAACATCCCGGCCGATGCCGGCGACGACACCGAGGAGCCCAAGGATGACGACACGAAGGCTCCTACAGTGGCCCAGCCGGTCAAGGCCCTGCCGAGCACTGGCGCCGGCGCGGCTGACTTGAACGATGACGGGGAGATGCCCTTCTTCCTCCTGGCGGCCCTGGCCGTGGCGATGACCGCCGGAGGTCTGATCTCGGTCGCCCGCTTACGGAACCGCGCCTAACCGGATCTTTCCAAATCCTCTCCAGAGACAGGGGAACCTTGACTCCCCATCACCAGCGCCCGCGTCGCAGCTTGCGACGCGGGCGTCCGTTTCTCCTCGGTAGGTTTAAGGATGGGACTACGTCCTACGTAGGTAGAACGTAGATCGCTTAAGCATCCGGAATACGTCGTTCTGCGGATGTTTGCTTGCTTCACGTCCCCTAAAGTGGATTCACTAGAGAAATCCGCCGGCCACCTCAGGCACCGCAGAGGCGCGGGGCCATCAAGAGACGATGACCGCCGGCGAGGAGGAGATCACGGTGAACCCTGGACGGACCCTACGCCCCATGCGCTTTCTGCCCCTTGCCGTCGCGGCGCTCGCGCTGGTCCTGACCGCGTCGGCTGCCCGTGCGGCACAGAGCGCCCCCGAGATTGGGGCCGGCCACAGCACCTCCTCCTCGTTCGGTGCGGATTCCAGCGGCGAGTTGACCATCCGCTCTGGGGAGCCGGCGGCAGCACTGGCCGGGACCACCGGGCTCAAGGGGACCGAGGTTGCCGCGGTCACCGCCCTCCCGCGAGCCGGTGCGGGCATGGCCGTCACGGTGGCTCTTCCCGGCGAGGCCGCGCTGTTCGCACTCCTCGCGAGCAGCCTGGTCCTGCTGGCCCTCGCGGTCGCCCGTCACCGCCCTACCATCTGATCGTTCCGACCGGCCACGACTCGCCGGACACTCCCATGAAGGCTAAGGGACCGGGGCGAACGCCCCGGTCTTTTGGCGTTTGGTCTTGTCCTCGGAAGGGCCGCTCTGTGCAGCAGGCGACCCTTCCGAGGACCGGGAGATTGACCTGAGGATGGGATCAGGGCTGAGCCGGCCCTCGCCGCTCCAAGTCAGCCAGACGACGCTCGGCGTCCGCCAGCCGGCCCTCAGCATCCGCCAGCCGGCTCTCTAGCGTGGCGATCCGGGCCAGGACGTCCGGATCAGCGTCCCCGCCGCCTCCGACGATCTGCCCGATCAGTTGTTCCGCCCGGCCTGCATAGTACCGGCTGGTCTCTCGTGGGTCGGCGACATCGTCGTCCATGGAGCATCTCCTTGCCGCGCACGTTCCGCCGCCGCGCCGCCCTTTTGCAATGATGCGCCGCTCTTTATGCTGAGGCAACGAGGTGCGGCGACACCTCGGTGAGCGGATGGACATCCTGGAAGCTGTGCGTGTGGCACGACTCGCGGGCGAGGAGGCACATCTGCGCGCTGAGGATGGCCGCCTGGAGGGGAGCGCGCCCCTGGCCCCTGCCGCTGATCACGCCCAGAAAGTCCCGCGCCAGTTCCTCGTCGCCACCATGGTGATCGCAGCCATCGCCCACATCGAAGCGATGTCGTTCCGTCTTTCCTGAAAGATGGTGGTGCACGGTCAGTTCGTCCTGATACCAGTCAAACTTGATCGTGCCGCGATAGCCGATCAGCGTCGCGCCCCGCGCCGCGGCTCCTCCGCGTGTGTAGAAGTTCTGGCTGTAGACCGCGTGGAGGCCCGATGCGTACTGGATAATCGCGCTCGCGGAGTCGTGGTTGCCCGTGTCGACGGCGTAGCTGCACAACCAGGCGTTCGGGTCGACGGGCGGCGTCAGTTCCTGGAAGTAGGAGAGGTTGCCGGGGCTCTCCGGGCAGGCATCCAAGCGCTCACACTCGGCGCACCTGAGCCCCGTCGGCATCTCCCCCCGGAACACGGTTTTGGACTCCATCGCGCAGATCCGGGTCGGCCGCTGCCGCACCAACGAGTTGAGGTAATCGAAGTCATGGGTCGCCTTCTGGAGCCAGAGGCCGCCCGTCTCATGCTCGTCGCGCATCCACCCATGGTAGTAGATGGACCCGTAGAACGGAACGTTGTTGACCGCTTGCACGTGCTCGATCGTCCCGATCACGCCAGCGTCGACGAGGGCGCGGGCAGCCTCGCAGATCGCCGAAACGCGCAGCGGGAACGAGACGACCACTGGGCTGCGCGAGCGCTCCGCCGCGGCAGCCAGTGCTGCAAGTTGCTCCCAGGTCGTCGCCACCGGTTTCTCGAGGAAGAGCGGCAGGTTTCGCTCCAGCACCTTGATGGCCAAGGGCGTATGCAAGGAACACCGGGTGCCGATCAGCACACCGTCCAGGTCCGCCTCGTCCAGCATCTGATCGACGTGCTCAAAGACCGCAGTCGACCGTAGCGGATCGGGATACGCCGGGCGGAGCGCCTCGGCCTGAGGATCGACCAGCGCTGTCACGGATGCGCCCGGACCCACCCGGTCGATGGTGTCCAGCACCCAGCGCATCCGGTTGCCGTAGCCGATCACACCCAATCGAATCATCGACCCCTCGGCTTTCCCGCGCAGGCGATGCCGGTGAACGTCCCCACTCGCCCGTCAGCTCGCTCGCTTAGGGAAGCGTATCACCTGATGGTTGGCGGATCGTCTGGTCTTGAACCCGACATCCGCGCTTCTGCCCTGGTTCGGGCTCGGTCCAGCCGAGCCTGCCACCAGGCGAGGGTCACCCTTGGCGTTTAGCGACGCTGAGGAGACTGCTGGCACCTTGCCTCACTTGAGCCCACTCAACGAGATTCCCTCGATGAGCTGGCGCTGGAAGAACAGGAAGACGATGAGGATCGGGATGGTAGCCATGTTCGCCGCCGCCAGGAGCACTGCGGTGTTGGTGAACTGCTCGCCCTGGAAGAGGGCGATGCCGACCGAGAGGACCTGCATCTCTGTCCGGTTGGTGACGATGAGCGCCCAGAGAAGCTCATTCCACGACCAAAGCAGGACCAGGAATCCGAATGCTGTCAGCGCTGGACGGGCAAGGGGGAGATAGATCTGCCAGTAGATCTGGAACGGGTTGGCGCCTTCCAGCGTCGCCGCCTCCTGGAAATCGTTCGGGATGGTCAGGAAGAACTGGCGAAGGAGGAACGTCCCAAACGCGCTGAACAGGAGCGGCACAACCAGCCCCTGGTACGTATCGAGCCAGCCCAGTTCGCGCATGAGAATGTACCGCGGGATGATCAGGACTTGCTCCGGGATCATGAGCGCCGAGAGCAGCAGGAAGAAGAGCAGGTCACGGCCCGGGAAGCGCAGGCGGGCGAAGGCGAAGGCGGCCATTGAAGCGAGGAAGACTTGCCCAATCACGCGGGCGGCGGTCACCAGGATCGTGTTCAGGTAGAACTGGATAAATGGCACCGCATTGAGGACATCCGCGTAGTTCTCCCAACGTGGCTCGCTGGGGATCAGCCTCGGCTGGAGGACGAAGAGATCGCGCAGGGGCTTCAGCGACGTCCCTATCGACCAGGCGAAGGGGAGGACGAAGATGGCGCCAACGGTTAGCAGGACCGCGTGCAGGGCAATCCGGGAGAGCAGGTGGGCGGGCGTTTGTTTGCTCATGTGTAATGCACCCAGCGCCGCTGCAGCCGGAACTGCAACAGCGTGAAGAGCAGGATCAGTATCAGGAGAACCCAGGCGACGGTCGTGGCGTAGCCCATCCGGAAATTCCGGAAGGCCTCGTCATAGATGTAGTAGACGATGGTGGGGAACTGATTGGTCGTGGTGTGCTCGACCTCGGTCATGATGTAGACCAGGTCGAAGACTTGAAGGGAATGGATGACGGCGACCACCACCAGAAAGAAGGTGGTGGGCGTCAGGAGGGGGAGGGTAATGTCGCGGAACTGCCGCCACCGCCCCGCGCCGTCAAGTTGGGCCGCTTCATAGTAGTCGCGTGGGATGTTTTGGAGCCCGGCCAGAAAGATGATCATGTCGTAGCCGACGCCGCTCCAGAGCAGCACGATCACGACGGCCATGAGAGCCGTATTGGGATTGGACAGCCAGGCCGGTCGTGGGAGGCCGAGTTGGCCAAGCGCGTAGTTGATCGGCCCGTAACTCGGATCGTAGAGCCACTTCCAGACGGTGCCTGTCGCGACGGGCATGGTCAACACTGGGATGAAGAAGATGGTGCGGTAAAAGGCACGAAACCGGATCTGAGAGTTGAGCGCGATCGCCAGGGCGAGCGAGAAGGCGATGCGGAGCACGACGTGGGGCACGGAGAGGACCGCCGTGTTACGGAGCGCCTGCTGGAACGCCGTGTCACTGAGCAGGCGAGCATAGTTATCGAGTCCGACCCAGTTCGGCGACGCCAGGACGTTCCAGTCCGTGAAGCTCAAGCCGAGGGACACGATTAAGGCAAAGAGGAAGAAGACGGCGAACCCAAGCATCATCGGGCCGATGAGCAGGTAGCCCCACAACGCCTGCGTTCGTGCCTGACGCCTTGGCCCGGCACGCCCGCGCGCCCGCGCCTCGTTCGCTACCGGTGCGATCGCCATCACGCTCACCCCGGCGAGTTGCCGAGATACACCCGGCACCTCGCACGTGATCTCGCTCGAGCCGCCCGCCCGCCCCTCGCGCCGTCTCTCTCTGCCTACTGCGGCTTGAGGGCGTCGTTGACGGCCTCAGCGGCGCGTTGACAGACCTCGTCCTGGGGGATGCCCCCACTCCAGGCTTCGACGATGACGTCATTGAGGTTCGATTCCCACTCCGCGCCCGTTGGAGCAGTCGGGTAGGGAACCGAGTAATCGACCGCATCGAGGAAGACCTGGAGGTCCATCTCGGGGACGGCCGCCTTCCACGTTTCCTGGAGGCCATTCATCGCCGGGATCACTGTAGCCGTCTCGGCCAGAATCTCCTCGGCCTCCTGACTACCCAGGAACTTGACGAATTCCAGCGCCTCGCACTGGTGCGGGCTGCCGGCCCAGACGACGTTCGCGAGCCCGTGGATGACCGAAGCCTGCTGCTTGCTCCGCGGCAGCGGCGCCACCGCAATCGCCGGGTTGGCCTCGTGGAGCCGTCCCGCGTGCCACGATCCGCCGGGCATCATCGCGATCAGTCCGGCGGGGAAGAGGGTTTGGTACGGGTTGTTGCCCTGCTGCGTGGCCACGTCCGGCGACACCTTGCTGGTCATGAGATCAGTCAGGAACCGGATCGCGTCACAGGCTTCAGGCTCAGCGAGGAGCGCCTGCGTGCCCTCCTCGTTGAGGATCCGACCGCCGTTCTGGTAGACGAAGTTGTAGAGATTCTGCTGGGCGCTGAGAGTGGAGCCGTAACCGAACTGGCCGCGCTCAGTATCGGTCAGTTTTTCGGCGGCGCTGCGCAGATCTTCCCAGGTCCACTCGGCGGTCGGGTACTCCACCTCGGCCGCGTCGAAGAGATCCTTGTTGTAGTAGAGGCCGATCGTATCGAAGTCGCGGGGCACGCCGTACAGCTTGTCCTCAAAGGTATAGAGGTCGATGAGCGACTGGGGGTAGGCGGCGGGATCGACGCCGCCCTCGCCGGTGATCGTGGAAAGGTCAGCCAGAGCCCCCTGAGAGGCGTAGACGCCAAAGTTGGGGCCGTTCATCCAGAAGACATCGTTCGTGGAACCACCGGCGATCCCGGTCTGCAGCTTGGTGAAGTAGTCGGCGAACGGGACGACCTGGGGCTCGACCTTGATGTTGGGGTGCTGCTTGCGGAACGCCTCGATCTGGGCCTCGACGGCCGGCCGCTGTTCGGCATTCCAGAAGCCGTACGTGATCGTGATGTCTTCGCCGGAGCACTCAGCACTCTGTTGCGCGGTAGCCGCTCCAACTCGATGGGCGCCACGGGCGCCAAGGATCCCAGCGGCGCTGAGCGTGGCAGCGCCGGTCGCTCCACCGCGCAGCAGGGCGCGCCGGTCAATCCGCTTGTCCATCACCCGGGACAACTGGTCGGGGGTTCGTCCGTGGTCGCTCATGGCTTCTCCTTTGAAACCGCTGATACCAGACCAGACATCCTTCGGACGACCGCGTTCCACCATACGTCCCCGGTCGTCCATAAGAAGGGAGTCCATCATACAACCGTGTGGGCAATCATGGTGGATCTGTCTCGTTCAGCCCCAATCCGGGAGGCCAGCATCCGATCGGACGAGCGATCCGCTCCACGCCCAGCCGCGCTGCGTTCGGTCAGCACGCCCCCTACGCATTCGTCAGCGAGCCAGTGCCAAAGAGGCCGAGTTGCCGCACCCGACTTCTGTCCGGCATGGGCAGCGCGGCTACGCCGGCCGCCCCATGTGCATAGACAGGGTTCGTCGTGTCCAGCGGGAGGTCAATCTGGCGCTCCAGCGCGGCCGATGCATAGGCTGCCACCACGGCCTCCAGCACCGCCGCCCCGGCCGCGCCATCGGCCGCCGGTTGTCGGCCCTGCGCGATCGCATCCCGGAAGTCGGCGACGATCAGCTCGAAGCTGGGACCAACCTCGGGGTCAGGTGCGAAGGCGCGATGCCCAGCAGGCCCGATGACGTGGACGCGCTCCGGTGGTACGAAGGGATGGGTGCCAAAATCCTCATTGACCAGCATGAGACGACCCTGCGTCCCGGTCAGCTCCACGCCCCCCGGGCCATGCCCCCATGCCATGTTGATCAGGGCGTGGCCCCGCGGGTAGTCGTATCGAACGAGGGCGAAGTCCTCGACATCCCCCTCGCCGTCTAGCCGCCGGTCAACGACGGCGCTGACGGCGACGGGATCAGCCCCGAGGAACCATCCGGCCAGATAGACGGCGTGGAGCATATCCATCAGGACTCCGCCGCCGGCCTCCCCGGAGGCGTGCCGCCATCGAGGAGCGTAGGCTGCGGCGCCGGGTCGATCCTCGACGCCAAGGAAGTTGAGCGTAGCTACCTCTACGTCGCCGATCTCGCCACGATCGAGAACCTCCTTGATGGCTCGGTAGACCGGCATGAAGGTGTAGTTGTGGACCGTGGCGAGGATAACGCCGTGACGGTCCGCCGCGTCAACCATGGCGTGCGCCTCGGCTGGTGTCAGCGCAAGCGGCTTCTCGCAGAGCAGGTGCTTTCCTGCCTCGGCCGCCGCGATCGCGATGGCCGGCCGCACTCGCTGTGGCGTCGCGACCACCACCGCATCGATGTCCGGGCGGGCGATCATCTCCCGCCAGTCCAGCGCGCAGTCCGCCTCCGTCAGATCCGCCGCCGCCTGGGCGATCTGGAGCCGGTCCGGTGTCGGGTCGGCGAGCGCCCGGACCTTGACGCCGTCGACCGCCGCAAAGGCCGGCAGGTGCCGCCTCAGGGTGATGTTGCCGCAGCCGATGATCCCGACGCGCACATTGCCTCCAATGTCGACGATCTTTACGTCTTGGGGGGAACAGCTCCCGCGACCTCAAGACCTGCCCACCATCCCCTCTGCCCGCCGCCGAGTTCCTTGCCTCACAGAACCTGGCGGAGCAGCGCCACGGTCCGCTCCACCCCAGGCATCCCCGGCAGGTAGGGGTCGGCATGCTCGATGCTCGCCACGTCGTCGTAGCCGACGTCCCGGAGCGCGACCATGAACTCACGCCACCAGCGCGCGTCGTGGCCGAACCCGGGGGTACAGAAGGTCCAGGGCCGCTCGTGGAAGGCGGCGTCCGGCCGGCTGTCCAACACCCCGACGAGCGCCAGGTTGTGCCGGCGAATCGCGACATCCTTGATGTGGACGTGGTAGATCGCCGGCCCCAGCGCGCGGACGCAGGCCGGGATGTCCATCCCCTGCCACATCAGATGGCTGGGATCGAAGTTGACCCCGATGGCGTCCCCAACCGCGTCTCGCAGGTGGAGCAGCGTCGGCACGTTGTAGACCAGGCTGACCGGGTGCAGCTCGAAGCAGAGCCGCGTCACCCCCTGCTCCTGCCCGTACGCTGCGAGGTCGCGCCAGAGAGCGATAGCCTGATCCCACTGGCGGCGGACCGTCTCCCGCATCTCTTCCGGCCACGGATAGGCGATCCAGTTCGGTATCCGCGATCCCTCGGCGTCGCCGGGCGTCCCGGACTGGGTCACGATCCGGTCGATCCCGAGCAGCCCGGCCAACCGCATCGTCTTTCGCGTCAGCTCGACGTGATCGGAGCCGAGCACCGGGTGGAGCGGGAAGGCGCTCGCGTTGAGGGCAGAGAGGCGCAGCCCCCACCGGTCCAGGGAATCGAGCAGCTCCGACCGCGCTTCCGCATTCGCAAGGAGGTGGTCGACATCGAGGAAGGGCCGTGCCGCCTGCCCACCGGTGGACAGTTCAATTCGGGTGATGCCCAACGCCGCCGCCCGCTCAAGCGTTTCATCGAGGTGCATCAACCCCGCAGTTTCAGCGTAGAGCCCGATCTCCACCACATACCTCAGGGATGACGACCCATGTGCGGGGAACCGGGGCGACCCCGGTATTGAGACATCGACGCCAGGGCGGGACGGTACCAACGACTCCAGGCAGAGTCAACGCACAGCGGCTCAGAGAGGCTCAATGCCGATCGGTCGAAGCAGAAGCGACGAGGCCGGGGCGATCTAACCCCGGCCTCGTCTCATCCAACGCGTTGTAAAGGAATCCGAATCGGATTCTGCTTCCTTATGCTGTCTCGGCGTATGGGATCTCTTCCTCGTTGACCGTCATCAGGAGGGGGCGGGAGCGGTTGTTGATGACGTTGGCGTCCACCACGCACTTGCGAACGTTCTCCAGGGAGGGGATCTCATACATCACGTCGAGAAGGATCTCCTCAATCGTGGTCCGCAGGCCTCGCGCGCCGGTCTTGCGCTCCTCCGCTTGCTTGGCGGTCGCCTCCAGCGCGTCGTCGGTGAAGATCAGGTCCACGTTGTCCAGCGCGAAGAATTTTTGGTACTGCTTGACCACCGCGTTGCGCGGCTCCGTCAGGATCCGCACGAGCTCCGGCCGGGTCAGGTGGTCCAGGGCGACCGAGACGGGGAGGCGGCCGACGAACTCAGGGATCAGCCCGTACTTGAGCAGGTCGTCGTGGTTGAGGTGGTGGAGCGGGTTGGCCTCGTCCGCCGCATCCTCTGGCCCCAACCCAGGATGGCCGCCGCCGAAGCCCATCAGCGCCTGTTTGCCGACCCGCTTGCCAACGATCTCCTCCAGCCCCTCAAAGGCGCCTCCGCAGATGAAGAGGATGTTGCGGGTGTCGATCTGGATGTATTCCTGGTGGGGGTGCTTGCGCCCGCTCTGAGGCGGCACGTTGGCGACGGTGCCCTCGATGATCTTGAGCAGCGCCTGCTGAACACCTTCGCCGGAGACATCCCGGGTGATGCTGGGGTTATCCGCCTTGCGGGCGATCTTGTCGATCTCGTCGATGTAGATGATCCCTGTCTGGGCGCGGGCGACGTCCCCAGCGTTCTGGATCAAGCGCAGGAGGATGTTCTCGACATCCTCGCCGACGTAGCCAGCCTCGGTCAGCGCCGTCGCGTCCGCGATCGAGAAGGGCACGTCCAGCAGCTTGGCCAGGGTCTGGGCGAGAAGGGTCTTGCCGCAGCCGGTGGGGCCGACGAGCAGAATGTTGCTCTTCTGGAGCTCCACCTCGTCGTTGCTCTCAATGCCGGCGTTGATCCGCTTGTAGTGGTTGTAGACCGCTACCGAGAGGATCTTCTTCGCGCGGTCCTGGCCGATGACGTACTGGTTAAGTTGCTCGTAGAGCTTGCGGGGGGCGGGGATGCGGGTGAAGCCAGGCTCCGTCTTCGGCGCGGCTGGCTCCTCCTCCTCGATGATCTCCCGGCAGAGCTGGACGCACTCGTCGCAGATGTAGACCTGGTTCGGTCCGGCGATCAGGCGCCGAACCTCTTCCTGGCCCTTATTGCAGAAGGAACACCGGTAGTGCACCCGCC
>JAUJMG010000518.1 GCA_030446955.1 Thermomicrobiales bacterium | reverse complement strand
GTCTTCTCGCCCAGGCGGCCTTCGCCGATCAAGCGGCGCAGGGTCGGGGAGACCCGGTCCGCCGGGTCGGTTGCCACGGCGACGTAGGACGCCTCGATGTCGGCCACGGTGTCCAACCCCACCGTGTCCATCATCCCGAAGGGGCCGAAGTCGGAGCCGAAGAAGCGCATCCAGAGCCGGTCCACGTCCTCCGGGTCGGCGTGCCCCTCGTCCACCACCCGCAGCGATTCGCGCTTCACTGCCCGCCAGACCCGATTGATGATGAACCCCATGCTCTGCCCGCGCACCGTCGCCGTCGTCAGCCCGAGGGATCGGCCGAACCGGTCGGCGGTCGCGAGAACTTCCTCCGAGGTCTGCCCGCAGCTCATGATCTCCAGCATCGGGCGGACCCAGATCGGCGCGAAGAAGTGCATGTTCAGCAGCCGCGTCGGGTCCGCCACCGCCTCGACCAGCAGCGCCGACGGCAGCGAGGAGCTGTTGGTCGCCAAAATCGCCCGCGGGGCTGCCTCGTCCAGTTGGGCGAAGAGGGTCCGCTTGACCCCAAGGTCCTCCTTCACCGCCTCGATCACCAGGTCCGCATCGCCCACCGCGTCGGCCAGCGATGCCGCGATCCGCACCCGCCCGATGATCCCTTCCGGCGTGCCCGGCATCCCGCCGCTGGCGATCGCCTCCGGCAACTCGGCCCGCATCCGCTCCAGCGCCCGCGTCGCCGCCTCTGGCACCGCGTCGTAGAGCGCGACCGGGCGGTCGCTCGCCGCCGTCAGCGCGGCGATCTGCCACCCCATCGTCCCCGCCCCGACCACCGCCACGCGGTCGATCTCGCGGGTTCCGTGCGTCGTCTCCAAGAAGGTGCCTCCCTTCGATGTCGCGCTTCCGGCATGGCGCAGCCGCGCCGTGGCGATGCTCCCCGTCTTCCTCAAGGTGTGACGTGCCGATGCTCGCCCTGCGTGCGTCGTCCCGGTAGTGTGCCACCGCTGCCATCGGTCCGGGACGTGCAGGGAACCGCTCCCCGCTTTGCTATCATCCGCCGTCCCGTGAGGACAGGTAGACAACCGGGGGGGAAGCGCATGGCGGGCGAATTGCTGCTTGGGGTGGACATCGGAACCTACAGCTCCAAGGGGGTTCTCTGCACCCCGGCCGGAGAAGTGCTGGCCAGCGAGACCATCGAGCACGGGTTGAGCCTGCCCCGCCCCGGCTGGGCTGAGCACGACGCCGACGAGATCTGGTGGGGCGACTTCGTCGGCCTCTGCCGTGCCCTCCTCCGCGACCGCTACAGCGGCGCCGACGTCGGCGCGGTGGCCGTCAGCGCCATCGGCGCCTGCATGCTGCCGGTGGACGCCGCCGGCCGCCCCCTCCGCCCGGGCATCCTCTACGGCATCGACACCCGCGCCACGGAGGAGATCGCCTGGCTGACCCGGGAGTTCGGCGAAGCCCCGCTGTTTGACCTCGGCGGCATGGCCCTCACTTCCCAGGCGATCGGTCCCAAGATCCTCTGGCTGCGCCGGCACGAGCCGGAGGTCTACGCCCGGACCGCCAAGATCCTCTCTGCCAGCTCCTACCTGGTGCTTCGCCTCACCGGCGAGGCGGTGATGGACCGGCACACCGCCTCCTACTACAACCCTCTGGTCGATGTCCGCGCCCTGGAGTGGGACAACCGCTTCGCCGAGCCGATCGTCGAGCCGGACAAGCTGCCCCGCCTGCTCTGGTCCACTGAAATCGTGGGCGGGGTCACCGCCGCCGCCGCGGCCGAGACCGGCCTCGCGCCCGGCACCCCGGTCACCGCCGGCACCATCGACGCCGCCGCCGAGGCGATCAGCGTCGGGGTGGTCGAGCCGGGTGACATGATGGTCATGTACGGCACCACCCTCTTCTTCATCCAGGTCACCGACCGCCCCGTGCCCGATCCGCGCATGTGGGCCACCGGCTACTGCCTGCCCGGGCTCTACGACATCGCCGGCGGGATGTCGGCCGCCGGCGGCCTCACCCGCTGGTTCCGCGACCAGCTCGGCACCGAGGAGATCGCGGCGGAGGGTCGGGGCGGCCCGAACGCCTACGCCGCGCTCGCGGACCTCGCAGCGACCGTCCCGCCCGGTTCGGACGGGCTCGTCTGCCTGCCCTACTTCGCCGGCGAGCGGACCCCCATCAATGACCCCGACGCCCGCGGCGTCTTCGCCGGCCTGACCCTCTCCCACACCCGCGCCCACCTCTACCGCGCGGTCCTGGAAGGCACCGCCTTCGGCGTCCGCCACAACCTCGAAGCGATGGCGGAGATGGGTGCGTCGCCCCGCCGCCTGGTCGCCGTCGGCGGTGGCGCCAAGAACCGCCTCTGGCTCCAGATCGTCTCCGACGCCGGCGGCGTGGCCCAGACCGTGCCCGAGCGGACCATCGGTGCCTCCTTCGGGGACGCCTTTCTCGCCGGTCTCGCCACCGGCCTCGTGCCGGACCTTGGCGCCCTGACTCGTGACTGGGTCCGCATCACCACCACCCTGGAGCCCGACGTAGAGGCGCACCGCCGCTACGACGCCTCCTACCGGGTCTACCGCGACCTCTACGAGGCGGCCAAGGAGCACCTTCACGCCCTCGCCCGCCTCGGCAGCGGCCTCCCGGACGCGTGACCCCGTGATCCGGCGCTCGGTGGTTGCCTGGTCCGCCAAGCGTCCGTTCACCCGTTGACATTGAGGAGAGCCTGGCATAGTCTGGAGGTCCGGCGTCGAGCCGGGTCGTTTCGTTCGTCGAGGGCAGCACAGATGGCAGACCTCTTCCTTCGCATCCCTCGCGGCGGTATGCCGCGATCCGGGGCGGAGTCTGCCCTGCTGCCGAGGCCACCGTGTGATCCGTAACCGTCACACCAGAGCCGACGAGCCGCAGCGCGACCCCCGGGAGCAAAAGCCCCGGGGTTTTTGTTTGCCCGGATTCGGGCCGATCCACCCCACCCGCCGCCACCGGGCGCCGGGCAACGTCGCCGCCGAGCAGGGAGAACACCGTATGCGGGCGCTCGAACTTACGGACGTGGAGAAGCGGTTCAAGAAGAAAAAGAAGGAAGAGGTCAAGGCCCTCAACGCCGTCTCGTTGACCATCGAGCGGGGCGAGGTGGTCGGGATCCTGGGGCCGAACGGGAGCGGCAAAAGCACCCTGGTCCGGGTCATCTCCACCCTGATCCTGCCCGATAGCGGCCAGATCTCCGTCTTCGGCGTCGACGCGGTGCGCCACCCGAAGACGGTCCAGCGCTCGATGAACCGGGTCAGCGTCGAGGCGAGCTTCTTCAAGAAGCTCTCGGCGATGGAGAACCTGCTCTACGG
>JAUJMG010000517.1 GCA_030446955.1 Thermomicrobiales bacterium | reverse complement strand
CGCCTGGGGCATGGCGCCCGTGGCGACCGCCACCCCGGCCACTCCTTCCAGGCCGTCGGCCAGATCGGCCCGGTTGCCCATCGTCTGGAAGAGCACAATTCCCTCCCGGAACCGCTCCATGGCCTGTGCTAGGTTGCCCTGCAGCCGGGCGATGTCGCCCAGCGGAAGGAGTGCACGCGCGATGTTTGCCTTGTCGTCGATGCTCCGCGCCATCGTCAACGCGTCCTCAAGGTGGACTGTCGCTGCGGCATAGGCTCCGCGCGCCCGATCGACCTTGGCGAGCAGCATCTTGGCATGCGACAGATCGGCCCGGTGCCCCAACCCCGCGAGGACGACAAGCGCCTCGTGAATGAGCGCTTCGGCCCGGTCGTACTCCTCGCGCATCAGGTAGACGCCGGCGAGGCGCTGGAGCCCCAGCTCGATGCCGTAGACGTTGCCCAGCTCACGGTCCATGGCAAGCGTCTCCTCAAACAAGGGAATGAGCTGGTCCACCTTGCCGCGGGCGCTCAGAACCGACCCGAGATTGGCCAGCCCGGCTTTCAGCAGCCATGCGTCGTTCGTCTCCCGGCCGATGGTGATCACCTCCCGGTTCGCCTCCTCGGCACGGTCAAAGTCACTCACGGCCGCGTAGGCAACCCCGACGTTGATAAGCGCCAATCCGGTGTGCACCGGATCGCCGATCTCACGGAAGATGTCGACGGATTCGAGCATCTGCTCCAGGGCCCGTTCGATGGCTCCCTGCGTCTCCACCAGGATCCCGTGCCCAAGCAGAGCCTTGGCTCGAGTCCGCGTGCGCTGGGCAGTTCGCGGATGCCGCAGAAAACCTTCGAACAGCGCAAACGCTTCGCTGTGGTATCCACGTGTGTGGAAGAAGAAGAACAGCCCCATCCCAAGATCGACCGCATCCTCGACACGGTCCTGCGACGTGAGCCAGGCGAGCGCCGCGCGCAGGTTACCAAGCTCGGTCTCCATCAGGTCGAACCACTTCGACCTTCCCGAGCCACGAAGCACGGTGAACGTGCGTTGCCCCAGGCCGAGGCACCAGGCTGCGTGGGTGTCCCGCGCCGCTGTCTCCTCCCCGTTTGCAGCCAACTGTTCGAGCGCGAACTCCCGGATGGGCTCCAGCATCCGGAACCGGAGTTGCCCATCCTCCCGCTCTTCCTGCACGAGAAGGCTTTGATCGGCCAGGGCCTCGACGCCATCGAGTACAGTGACCCAATCCCCCTCCCCGGTAACCGTCGAGATCGCCTCGAGCGTTGCCCCACCAACGAAGACGGCGCAATGGCGCAACAGCCATTGCCCCTCCGGAGGGAGAAGGTCATAGCTCCAGGAGATGGCGTCGCGCATGGTGCGCTGCCGCGCAGGTGCGTCTCGAGGCCCGCCGGTCAGCAGTGGCAGGCTGTGTTCCAAACGCGTCTGCAAAATCTCCAGAGGGAGATGCGCGACCCGGGCCGCAGCCAGCTCGATGCCTAGAGGCAAGCCCTCCAGGCGCTCACAGATCGCCACCACCTTCGAGGCATTGGTCTCGGTCAGGAGGAAGCCGGCCCGGGCTGCCGTCGCCCGTGCCTCGAAAAGGCGAATCGCAGGCGATCTCACCAACTGCTCGAGAGTGCGATCACGCACAGGGTCGGGCAGCGTCAGCGGCGGCACCACGACGGTGTGCTCCCCGGAGAGGTGGAGGACGGCACGGCTAGTGGCCAGCACTTGGAGCTGGGGGCAGGCGGCCAGGAACGTCGCCACCAGGGGTGCGACCCCCAACACCTGCTCGAAGTTGTCGAGGATCAACAGGGCGCGCCGACTGCCCAGCGCGAGGACAACGGCATCGATGAGCGAATCGCTGGCATCCTCCCGCACGTCAAGAGCCTGGGCGATGGTGGAGATGACCAGTGCTGGATCCCGCACCGGAGCCAGGGAAACGAAGGTGAGGTCATCGACTTCCGAGGAGAGGACAGTCGCCACTTCAATGGCGAGCCGCGTCTTGCCGACCCCGCCAGCTCCCGTCAAGGTGACGAGCCGCACGCCTTCTTTGCACAACATGTTGACGACTGCCCGGACTTCATGCTCCCGCCCGACCAGCGGTGTTGACGGGATCGGTAGCGTCGCCCGAACAGGGGCCGCAGCGTTTTCCTGCAATCCGGGGGATGCGAGATTACGGGCGGCAATCAAAGCCTCCCGTTGATCCTGGTCCAGCCCCAACCCGTCGGCAAGGAGGCGCACGGTCTCCAGACGAGGCACTGTGCGGGCACCTCGCTCCAGGTCACTGATGCCGCGTGCGCTCAATCCGGCAAGCTGGGCAAGCCGCTCCTACGACAACCCAGCCTTCAGGCGAAAGTATCGCAACGTCCTTGCGAACGCTAAGTCTGCCTTGGCGTCCCCACGCCCACTCCTGCGGCCAAGATTCGTTTGGTGAGACCCGAGCTCCCAGCATAGCAGTATCTAGTACTCGTGTCACCTTACCGTCCTGTACCCGCTGCGTGGATATTGCGTGGGTCCTGCATTCGCTAACCAGTACTTGAACCGATGTTTCACTGCGCTCGTGGGCGCATGCTGTGAATGCGTTCGTGAGCGAGCGACGCGCAGGATCCATCCCGCATAGAAGGGAGTCACTGATGATCGTGGGACCAAACCGGCCACCCGCACGGACCACCCGCAGCAGGGCGACGCCATCGCCACATCGTTCCTTCACCTACACCCTCGACAGGAGCATGACCGTGAACACGACCGGATCCCTCCGACCACGTCGCCCGTTTTTCCTGTTCAGGGCGATGGTCATCGCGACCATCCTTGTCACAAGCCTCCTCTTCTCGGTGTCACAGGGCGTCACAACGTCCGCACCGGCGGCTGACACAGGCGGTCCCGGCTCAGGCTTGTCCAACGAAGCAACCGCTACCCGTCTCTTCAACGATGTCTTCTCTGGCAAGAACGCCGCGGCCTGTCCCGAGCTCGTCGCGGCAAGCGCACTGGTTCATACGCCCGACGGTGTCTATACCGGGCATGAGGGCATGAACGGTTTCGTTGACGGGCTCCGGACATCCTTTCCTGACGCCAGCTTCAAGGTGACGGATCTGATGTCCGATGGTGACACGGTGGTCGCGAGTTGGGTGATGACCGGAACCCAGGACGGGCCCTTTCAGGATATTGCCGCTACAGGAGCTTCCGTCTCGCTGGATGGGATCACCGTCCTGCGCTTCACACGTGGGATGATCATCGAGGAATGGATCACCTACGACCGCCTCCAGCTGGTGCAGCAGATTGAGGCCGGTAGTGATCCGCCCAAGGTTTGTCCTCCATGCTCAGAGCCGTATTAG
>JAUJMG010000516.1 GCA_030446955.1 Thermomicrobiales bacterium | reverse complement strand
CGGCGGATCTGGACTGTGCGGACATCGGGTTCAGCGTGACGATCGTCGGCAGCGACCCCCATGGCTTCGATGGCAATGACAACGACGGCCTAGGCTGCGAGAGCTACTAGCTTATCGATCGACGGAGGTCCAACGAAACATGCGACACATACGCGCTTTGCTGCTTGCCGTGGTGCTCCTCGTCGTTTCCTTCGGCCAGGCCATGCTGGCCACGGCGCAGGACGATGAGTGTTTCGCCATCTCGACGGGCGAATCTTCACTGCCCCGCTCGATCGAGGAGGATCCGCTGCCCACCCCGCCACCCCTGCCCGGAGAGTCCAGTGCTCCGGGTGGCGTGGTCCTGCCGCCGCCCCTACCCGGAGAGTCCGTCGCCCCCGGCGACGTGGGCCCGCCGCCTACGCCGCCCGGAGGCTCCGGTGCCCCCGGCGACGTGATTCCCTCGGGCCAGCCGGGCGGATCCAGCGCCCCGTCCGGCAACGGGCCAGCGTTCGACATTCCGGACGAGATTCCCGAGTGCGTCACCGAAGCCAGGGTCGTCCGCGTCATCGACGGCGAGACCATCGAGGTCGAGATCACTGAACGTCGCGACCCTGCGTACGGGCAGACCCTGACGGTCCGCCTGCTCCTCATCGATGCTCCTGGGAATGGGACATCCGGGGGGCCGGAAGAATGCTTCGGTGACGAGGCCGCTGACAGGGCCGCGGCCCTGCTCAGTGACCGCACCGTCTATCTGGAGCGGGACGCAAGCGAGACCGACCCTGAGGGCCGACTGCTCCGCCACGTCTGGTTCGAGCACGATGGAAAACCCTTCCTCGCCAACGAACAGCTGGTGCGGGACGGAGACGCAGTCCTCGCCTGGACGTTGCCGGACGTGCTGTACATGGAATGGATCTGGGACGCGGAGCTGCAGGCGCAGGCAGACAATGCCGGACTGTGGAGGGAGTGCGGTGGCCTGCGTTGAGCACCGCAGTCGGCGTCGCATCCCAACCGGGCAGGTGATTCACCCGCCCGGGCATTGGCCACCACCCGGACTGACGTAGAGGAATGGGAAGGTTGCTCGCACGCGGAGGTGGCAGGAGTTGACTGGCGTCCGCCGGGCCGGGAAGACGGTCACGTCCAGGATCTCTCCCTCGGGGATCGCTCGCAGCGTGTACCCTTTGCCCCGGTACGGCTCGTTCTCTCCGAGGTCGGCGAAGAAATACCAGTATCCGTCCTGATGGCTCAGGAGCGACCCCCCGGTGCACTGTGGGTTGCGCCCGCCCTCCAGGATGGCTTCGATGGGTGGAGCCTCCTCGAGAGGGGGCGTCGGTGTTGGGGAATCGGCATCCTCGGTTGCATCCAGTGCACGTTGTTCGGGCGAAAACGGGTCGGTTGGCGTCTCGGTTGCATCCAGTGCACGTTGTTCGGGCGAAAACGGGTCGGTGCCGGCCGTGGGCGTTGCCGGAGCCACGGACGCAGAAATGGGCGGTGCCACGGGCAGTGGAGGCGGAAGCCCTCCCTCCCCCTGGGGAGGTGGCGGGGGCGATCCACCCACGGGGAGGGGTGGCGGCGGGCCCAGAGAGGAATTGGTGGGTGGCAACGCCCGGTAGCAGGACAGACGCTCGGTGGCATCCGGGACGATCACATGGGCACCCGCCTCCGGCGCTCCGTTCAGCACGACCTCGGCAAACGGCAAGGGACGCTGCTCGGGCACGACGAAGATCGGCCGATCGAAGATGACCCCAACGGCGAGCAGATCCAGGCCGACCAGGGCCACCGCGCCGGCGTACGCGAGTCCCAGGGCGGTCAGGTAGCGCGGCGGTCGGCGCGGGAACCTGGATCGTCGGCGGTACACGATGGTCCCGGCGGCCGCTGCTCCGAAGAGCAGAGGGACGCACAGGCCAGCACCCAGCGGCCACTCCACCCCAAACAACAGGAACAGCGCGAGCGCCAGAAGTGCCCCCCAGGTCACCAGCATCGCCACGAGCCGTTGCAGGAATCTCTCCCACCGAGGACTCAGATAGGATCGGGGTACGCGATCCAGCCTGGCATTGATGCCGCGGGCAACGGTATCCCGTCCCAGGAGCGGGACTGCAACGGCCACGGCACCGGCGATGATGCACAACAAAGGTGCCCACAGGGCCAGCACCCCGTGGACCGCCACGATGGTCGGTGGGACGAGCGACGTTGCGTACCAGGCGGTGATGAAGTCGGTGTTGTAGAGCGCTCGGAAGTGGGCCCAGAGCGTGGCAAGCCCGACCGGAAAGAGCAAGGTTCCCAGCAGCAGACCCTTCAGCGCCGGTCCGAGGGTAAGCCGGGGGACGAAGCCGGCGAGCGTGGCACCCACTGACCGCACCTCCGGGTTCCCAGCCCCAGGTGGATCCGTCGACGACATGGTGACCTCCTTGCCGCCGTCCCGGGTGCCAAAGGACACGACCGGGCCACACGGCGGGCGGTTCATCCCTGCCTGGTAGCCCAGGCTTCGAGTGGTATGAATCCGTAGAGGATAGCGCACACACGACGTGCCGAATAGCGCTTGAGGTGATAAAGGAACAGCGCGCCGGGCATCGATTGCAACGACAATGATGGCTTCGGCTGCGTGAGGTACTCGCCACGCACCAGTCAAGGCGGGAAGCAACGATGACCGATCCCCGTGATGCCAGGAACAGTCGACAGTTGCCGGATGCGGCAATGTGGCTGATCGTCTGTCACCCAGGGATGTCCGCGCCTGAGCTTGCGGTGATGCTCGGGACCTCGGCCAACAGGGTCCGAGACGCCCGGTACCGGTTTCGACGCCAGGGCTGGTCGTGTCGGGTCGCCTACGTCCCCTGCACGGCGTGTGGCGAGCCGGTGACCGTCGGCGGTCATGTCCGCCGGGACCGGGTTTATCACTCGGGGTGCCGGCCAGAGGCCCGGCGACGGATCCAGCAGGGCCTGGATCAGCGACGATGGGAGCAGGCGGACATCGCTGAGCGCAGCCGGTTGCTTGCCAAGCGGCTGGCCTACGACGAGCATTACCAGGCACTGACCCGGCAAGCCGCTACCCGCCATGGGGCACGGTGGTCACGGGAGGACGACACAATACTGATTGAGCAGGAGGATACGCCCGACTACGAACTGGCGCAGGCCCTCGGTCGCTCGCTCAGGGCGGTGCGCGGCCGGCAGGGGAAGCTCCGTAGGGAACAGCACGGGACGACGTCGGCATGATTGGCGAGCAAGAAACACCCACGGAAGCACATCCATACTGGTGGATGTGCATGACCCCAGCGCCGGCGCGCTAGCCCTCGTCAGGCGCCTGGCCATTGAGCACGTAGCCGCTCTCCACGGGCACCGGCTC
>JAUJMG010000515.1 GCA_030446955.1 Thermomicrobiales bacterium | reverse complement strand
GTCAAAGCACTTGCATCGGTTCTGCGAAGAGGCAGGACGCCCGGTGATCTCGCTCGGCCACGGGACCCACGACGACCGTCGGTGACAAGACGCAGGACGGGCGGTGGCTTCCTCGTGGTCCTCGCCAAAAGGCGAGTCGTGGGGCGCAAGAGCCTTCGATGGCCAAGTCCATCCGAGCCCGCGGACACCTGAGCTGTCAGTCAGCGCGGGTGTCTGCACGATCGGCAATGATAGAGAGCTCCAAGCGAACTCGGACTCAACGACATGGGGTAGAAGTGTCGACTCTCTATCGAGATACCGGTGCGCCGCTAGTCGGCTTGATCGAAGACATCCGCACCGGCAGGATTGCGCTGCCGGACATTCAGCGACCGTTTGTCTGGGCTTCGAAGAAGGTCCGCGACCTCTTTGACAGCATGTACCGGGGCTATCCCATCGGAACCCTGATGCTGTGGGAAACAGGCGCCGAGGTCGGGACGCGGCAGATCGGCCTCGACCCAGCTGACCGAACTCCTCAACTGCTCATCGTCGATGGACAACAGCGACTCACCTCGTTGTACGCCGTGTTGACCGGGTCTTCTGTGCTGACGAAGTCGTTCGAGGAGAAGCGGATCCGCATCGCCTTCAATCCGGTAGACGAGATCTTCGAGGTCACTGACGCTGCCATCGAACGCAACCCGGAATTCGTTCCTGACATCACCACCTTGTGGTCCGATGGCTACCGGTCGACCGCCCGGCACTACCTTAAGCGCCTGGGAGACGCCCGTGAAGTGCCTCTCACGGAGTCCGAAGAGGACGAGCTGGACGACCGCATCAATCGAGTCCACGACCTTCGGGACTTCCGGTTCCAGATCGTGGAACTGAGTTCCTACACCGACGAAGAGCAGGTCGCCGAAATCTTCGTGCGGACCAATTCCGAGGGAGTTCCGCTCAACCAGGCCGACTTCATCCTCACGCTCATGTCCGTGCATTGGGAGAAGGGCCGGCGACACCTCGAGGAGTTCAGCCGGGCAGCCACGGACCCGGCCATGAAGGGCGCGACTCCAAAGAATCCCTTTATCGAGCCAAGCCCAGACCAGATGCTGAGGGTCGCCGTTGCGTTCGCATTCCGACGTGCTCGACTTCAGTTTGTGTACAATATTCTTCGCGGCAAGGACTTGGAGACAGGAACGGTCAGCCTGCAGCGACGGGATGAACAGTTTGCCGTGCTCGCTGCGGCTCAAGCGAAGACACTCGACCTTGGCAACTGGCACGAATTTCTCAAGTGCCTCCAGGCCGCGGGGTTTCGGAGCCGCAAGACGATCTCCTCCGACAACGCGCTGCTCTTCAGCTACGCACTATGGCTTGTCGGTCGGATCGACTTCCGGATCGACCTCCCCACTCTCCGAACGACAATCGCACGGTGGTTTTTCATGGCGCACACCACGGGACGGTATACGTCGTCGCCGGAGAGCGCTCTCGAGTTCGATCTCGGTCGGATCGCCGACCTTCCCGCCAGCGACGGTGCAGCATTCATTGCTGAACTTGATCGGCTGATAGCAGCCAACTTCACCACGGACTACTGGGAAATCTCCCTGCCCAACCGGCTCGACACTTCCTCGTCGCGTTCCCCGGTCCTGTTCGCCTACCTCGCGGCCCTCAACCTCCTCGATGCAGAGGTTTTGTTCAGCAACGTCCGGGTCCGAACATTGCTGGACCCTGGGGTGAACGCCCCCCGTGCCGTGGAACGCCATCACCTCTTTCCCAAAGCCTTTCTCGCGAAGCAAGGCATTAGGAGTACGAGGCAAACGAACGCCATTGCGAACATGGCATTCCTGGACTGGTCCGAGAACGCGAGGATCAGCGACCAGGCACCAGCCGTGTACTGGCCGGTCATGATCGAACGCATTCCGGACGACCGCCTCCGTCGTCAGAAGTATCTCCACGCCCTACCAGTTGGTTGGGAGCAGCTGGATTACCCGTCTTTCCTTGACAAGCGCCGTAGGCTCATCGCACAGGTCGTCCGCGACGGCTTCGCCTCGATCCAGGGCGAACGCCAGTCGAAGGAGCTAACAACCGACGAGCTCATTGAGAGCGGCGAAGGGCAGACGGTCGAGTTCAAGTCTTCAGCTCGATGGAATCTCCACACCCGGCAGGTCGACCCAAAGCTTGAGCACGTGATCGTCAAGACCGTCTGTGGATTTCTGAACTCCGAAGGGGGGACCCTGTTCATCGGCGTGGACGACGACGGTAACCGGCTTGGCATCGGACAAGACATCGTCACCTTGGGATCTAAGGCCAACATCGACGGCTACGAGCTGTTCCTCCGGCACTTGCTCGAGAGAGGGCTCTCAGTATCGACCGCAGGAACCGTTCGGATCTCGTTCGAGCCGATCGGTGTCGACCATATCTGCCTCGTCCGCGTCTCGGCCTCGGGAAAGCCTGTCTTCGCGAGGCAAGCCAAGGGTCAAGGCGGCGCAGATGCGTCTGAGTTCTGGGTGCGGATCGGTAACCAGACCCGCCAGCTGCACGGTGACGACATGGTTCAGTACCAGTCCGAGCATTGGGGTTGAGATGCTGCTTAGGCGCCAGTCGTTCCCCTCGTAGAAAGTTCGTGGAGGCAAGGAACCCCGTAGACCATCGGAACAACGAGGATGAGGGTGATGTCTAAGCAGGACGGTCCGTGGACCGTGACCGAGTTGTATGAACTGCTGGGCCAGTTCGAGGCCGAATTGCAGGCCGCCGGGCTTGAGGACGCAACGATTCGGACGTACGTCGACCGCTCGACGTACTTCTTGCGGTGGCTACACGACGACTACCATCCCCGCGGCCCCAACCAAAAACGCTGAGCCAGTGCTCCACCGCTTGGGGCATGGACAACATGGCGCCCGAGGCCGCTCGCATCGTGCCCCAAAGTGAACGAGGGGCGGCGGAACCGGGCCTTGGAGGCGGCAGCGTTACGACGCCTTCATCGCCCTTGAGCGTCAGCTTACCATGCCCCACTAGTCAGACCGGGTCGGGTCAGCGCTGCCACATCCGGGCGGCGCCAGCGCGGCCACGGTGAAAAGACCCACCCGGGCGCCATCCGCTTCCTCGTTCACCGCTCAGAGAGGCAGACGCCAAGTGGCTCGTCCCGGTCCGCACCGCTCTCCGTAGGGCATATGGGGCACTCAGGCCCCGGCGCCAGCCGGGGCCCGCTTCATGATGCTCCCACCGCTGCAACAGGTCCGGCGTCAAGGGTGCGCCCTGCCGGCCTCCGGCCGCCCTTGACCCCGGACCTCGCGGCCAACCGCCTCTGGACGAGCCGCCATCGCTGTAGTTACACTTCTGTGGTTCCCCACGTTC
>JAUJMG010000514.1 GCA_030446955.1 Thermomicrobiales bacterium | reverse complement strand
CAGCTATGGCGAGTGGCTGTCGGTGCACCTGGACTGAGTTGACTGAGCGCCGCCCGCCCCCCCGAGCCTGTTCTGAGTCTGCGATCGCACGGTGGCAAACCCCAAGATGGAGGACGTCACCGTAGGCTCTCAGCTGGTGGAGGAAGGCAGATGAGCTTCTTCAACGAGCCGCAAGGCGCAGCGATTCTGAAGCACGGCATTTTGAAGCGGTACCTGCCACTCTACGCCACGAAGGTCGGATCAGTTGCTGGCGAGGTCCTCTACCTGGACTGCTACGCCGGTCCTGGTCTCTACGGCGACGGCAGCGACGGGTCGCCCGCTCTCGCGTTGGCCACGGCGGACGCACTCGCCGGTTACCGAGGTAAAGCGTTTCTCCACGGGCACCTCATCGAAAAGGACCGCGACTCAGTCGAGGAACTCCGGGAGCTGCTCGAAGACCGTGGGGCCGCGAGCTGGGAGGTGCACCATGGACGCGCCGAAGCCCACGTGCCTCGGATCCTGGCAACTCTGGACCCGAGCGTTCCGATGTTCGCATTCATCGATCCCTTCGGGCTACCCATTCCGTTCGAGATGGTGGCGCAAATCATGAGGCGCAGCGGCGTATGGATCGGAGGCGGGGTCCGAATCGGTGCCGCTACGGAGGTTCTTATGAACTTTTCGAAGTCAGGGATCAACCGGGTAGGTGGTCAGCTCACCGGTGCCGGCACAGACCCACGATGGTTGAGGGCCCGGGACACGATGGTGGACCGACTGGACGCTGCGCTGGGGGGCCAATGGTGGCATGACATCTGGCGTAGCGGCGACCACGACCGGGTGGACCGCATCCGTAAGGACTATGCCGAACGACTCCGGAAAGCCGCGGGGGCCCACTGGGCCTACTTCGACATCGGTGTTTCCGACAAGTGGCAGGGCCCCGCCACCTACCAGCTGTTGCTCTTTACCCAGCACGAGGATGGCGTCTGGGGATTCCACGAGTGCCTTTCATCCGCCTACGAAGACTACCGCGCCTATTGCCACCACGCCGAGGGCATGCTCGATCTCGAGCCGCTAGCTGAGCGCGAGCTGAAATGGGTGCAGCACATCGAGGAGAACGTCGAACGGCTGCTGGCGACGGAGCGACCGTTTAAGCCGGTCCACTACCTCGAGGAGGTCTTCGGTGACGCCTTCGGCGAGGCTCGGGAGAAGCACCTTCGCAAGGCACTGAAAAACCTTCACAGTCGGGGGAAGCTCTCGATGAACCTAAAGGGACGGCGCCTTGGCGAGCTCACTCTCAAGCCGTAGCCGTCACCGGCCGCTCTGGCATCCGCCGGATCCGCAAGTCCTGTGGCCACAACTCGATGTCGCCGCCGTGGGTGCGGCCGTGACCCTCCTGGAGGGACCAGGCGGTGCCGAGCTGCTTCACGAACAGGTGGACGCCCGTGGCCTCGCATTTATCACGGACGTCCCGGACCCAGCTGAGATCGAGAGGTCGCGCGTCACTGCCGGACTCACCGCCGATGATGACCCAGTCCACACCGTCGAGATCTAGCGATGGCAGCGGTCCGAGAAGCGGCTCGCACGACACGAACTTCACCGCGGCCGGGACCGCAGCGAGGCGTCGTACTCGGAAGGTGTACCGATCGTTCTCGATGCTCACACCCATCCACACGTTCGCTGGCCACTCGAGGTCGCCGGCCACTGAAGCGAGTCGCTGCGCTCGCTTCGTGAGAACCTGGTACGTGTGCTGCGGGGTACGGCGGGCAACATCGAGTATCTGGGCGATGAACTCAAGCGGAACCTCCGGGTGGAACAGATCTGACATCGAGTTCACAAAGATGTGCCGGCCGGCCCGCCAGTGCAGCGGAATGTCGAGGGCCGTGTCATGAATGGTCAGTTTGAACCCGGGTCCGCTTGTGGTCGGGTCTCCGTCCACCTGGTACTTGGGTTGGCCCATTCGCTTCAGGCGGGCAGCCAGCGTGAGCGCGTAGCAGTTATCGCAGCCGGGAGACGTGCGGTCGCATCCGGTCGTGGGATTCCATGTCGCCTCAGTCCACTGGATGGCGCTGCGGTCTCCCATGCCGCCATCATGCTAGGGGGCTGTGACGGTCAACTGCGCGGACCGCAGACCCCAAGTTCCGTCACGCAACAGTGCACGGTGGTGTCTTTTTGGCGGGCTCGCTCGAGCGAGGGCGAAGACGGAGGAATCGAGCCATCGATGGGTCGACCTGGGAGACACGCCAGTCGAACAACTACGGCGCCAGCAACATCCAGAGGCCTTGGCGCTCGGGGTCTCGACGCGCTGCTGTACTGAAAGGGCCGAATCCGCCGGAACAGACAACTCCCCACCGCATAGGATCGACGTAGAGCCTCTCGACGAGGCAGACTTGGGGGGTAGGTGCGGAGCCATCCTTGCTTGAGCGAGGCTGTTCGCCGACCACGGTCGGCAACCGCTTGGCTCCCGAGAGATACAGGACGTACGGCGCCAGCACGAGACGCGGGGCTGTCGTGTGTCTTAGAGGAGCCGCCGCCCAGGACGAGATGAGCTTTTGGCCTACTTCCCCTTCTTCCGCTTCCCGGGTCGTTCGACAACCGTCGTCTTCGGGTGCCGCTTGGCGGTAGTTCCCTTGACGTAGCGGCCGGTGATCGCAGAGCGAGCCTTGCCGCCACCACTTGAGCCCTTCTTGCCTGCCATCGCGTTCTGACCTCCTTTCACAGGTGACCACAGGGTACCACTGAGAGGGTACGTACGTTCGCCGCCCGGCTAATCGAGCCCGAAGTTATAGACCTAGAAGGGTGGCGGCGTTGTCCTGCCATGCTTCGTGGATGGCGGCGGCGCCGAGCGCAGCCGATGGCGGCCGGAGATAATGCCGGCGTGCCAGGAGCGCCCCGCATGGTCTTCCTCGGCTTCGGAAAGTACGCCCGTGCCGACCGGATCTACGCCCTCGAGCCCCTCCGGGGAGAGGATCGGAGGGAGGGGCGCCGCACCAGGGTGTGGG
Source organism: Thermomicrobiales bacterium (assembly GCA_030446955.1). GTDB lineage: Bacteria > Chloroflexota > Chloroflexia > Thermomicrobiales > UBA6265 > LC2-1. Next base: position 349 of record JAUJMG010000514.1, on the reverse strand, counting down.
TCGAGGGCATCCCGGAGCCCATCGTGGCTTCCCGCACCGAGCGCACGATCCTGCAGGACATGGGCCAGCACGCGACGTCGCAGGCTCCCGCCCTGGAGAAGGCGCTGGACCTGGCCGCCCGCCTGGCCACGGCCGCCGACGCGGCCGGGTCGACCTGGGCGACCTGGGCCGGCGCGCCCGCCGGCTGCTCCGGGCGACGACGGCTCCGCCGGACGAGGAGAGCTGAGGCCGCTCGGCGCTCCTACTCCAGGGGATGTCGTTATGTGCGACTCGGCCAGACGCAGAGCAGCGCGAGGTCGCTGGACCAGTACATCAGGATGGAGAGTGCCTGGACCGACAACGCGGCGAC
>JAUJMG010000513.1 GCA_030446955.1 Thermomicrobiales bacterium | reverse complement strand
TTCTCGTCCCCGATAAAGACCTGCACCTCGCGACCGCCGCCAACCTGGGGCAGCACAGCGCTCAGGAAGGCTCCACCACGGAGAAGCTCCAACACGCTCTGGGCGTCCGCACCTGCAAACTCCGGCTGTCCAAGAATATTCTCCAAGCCGGAGTGCCGGACCTCCGTCCGCTCCACCGCATCCAGATCCCGCAGGGCGGCCTCCAAATGACCGAGGAGGAATCGGGCGGCCGGATCGGCGCCGTGGACCCGAGCGGCAACTTCGTCCGCGGTCAATCCACGAACAGCCGGCACGAGGGCATCGGCCAGGCGACTCAAGGCGTCCTGCTCCACCTCCTCCGGCCAGTGCACCATCACCTGCCGGATCAGGCTCTCCTGGGTCACCAGGATCAACAGCGCCAGTCGCGGCTGCAGTGCGATCAGCTCAAAGTGACGGAGCCGGGGCACCGCGGGGCGCGGGGCGGTCACCACGGAGACATTGCCGGCAGTCTCCGCCAGCACCGAGGCGGCCAGACCGATCCACTGATCGAGCTGGACTTCCACCTGCCGGAACTGGTGCCGGATCATGATCTGATCGGTGGAAGGCAGCTCCACTGCGTCCATCAGGTGATGCACGAAGTAGCGGTATCCCTGATCGGTCGGCACACGCCCGCCGGAGGTGTGCAGATGCTGCACATAGCCCGCCGCTTCCAGCTCGGCCATTTCGTTCCGGATCGTGGCCGAGGAGACGCCCACCGGGTAGCGTTCGGTCAGCCCCTTCGAGCCGACGGCGCGCCCGGTCCCCACGTACTCCTGCACGATCAGCTTCAGGATCGCCTGCTGTCGCCCAGTAAGATCCCGCGAAGCAGGCACCCGGCCCTCGGCCATTCTCACCTCCGATTAGCACTCTCCGACCTTGAGTGCTAACTGCCGCAGGATAACAAGGTTGCACGGTTGCTGTCAAGGTGACAGGAGGAGGAGAAGGGAAGCCACGTACTGGCCACCGTGGACCGTCAGACAGGGGCGAGCGGGGAGCGTGAAGGGATGGCCGGAGGGAGGATACGGCAAGAGATAGGTTGGCACCGGCGAGGTGCGTCAGTCGATCTGTCCAGGAAGATGCCCATTGTCGCTGACCGAAGCTTCCGCTGGCCGGCGACCGAAGATGCGCCGGAGCAGACTTGGTCGCTTCGGCGGCTTCGCCGCTTCCTCCAGTTGGCGTCGCAGTGCCGGCTCCAGGTTGGCCCGGTCCGCCCACACGAGCTCTGCCCCTGGCGGACTGCCGCCCGGCGTCCACGGAGCGAAGACATCCATCGCCTCGTAGAGCCCGAAGCCTCGCTCCCGCGCGTAGGCGCAGGCTTGAATCAAGAGCCCTAGGGTCGGCACGGCGTCGAGTTCGGCCTCGGCAAGCCGCCGGAGCAAACGGGCCGTCCGCGCCTCGATCAAGCGCTCCAGGTCCGGCACGAGGCGAGCCGGCACGTGGGCGCCGCCCATCCGGCCGTGCCCCAAGTCCAAACGGATCGGCATCGCCCTAGCTGCCACCGTTTCCAACCCCGCGTCACCGAAGAGGCGCGCCGGAGGCCTCAGCAGCATCCCCACCCCACGGTCGATCCGCGCCTCAAGTACCGTGGGTGCCACCCCATCTCCAAGAAAGGAAGGGTGTGCGGCTGCGAGGAATCGACCAAGTCCCTGACTCACGAGGTTGGCGCCGCTCTCGTCCCCGTGCCGAGCCGCTGCGTAACCCCGGCGAGCCTCCTCCATCGCCTGCCCTGCCCACGACTGCTGGCGGGGGGACAGCTCCATGTCAGCCCCGATCAGTGCGTCCGCATAGCGACGCACCACAGCGGGATCAAGAGGGTGAAGGGAACAACGATCCATCAAACTCCCGCTTACATCGCGGCATCGGGCCAGCGCCGAAACCCTTGTCTGCGGAACGCGGATGAACGCTGAACGCGAACGAGCGAGCCTACGCGACCTCCACGAACCCCGGTGTGATGCGCACCTCCCGCACGCCCTGCTCCAGGCGAACCGGCAGCCCCCGGCTTGCCAGCACCTCGTTGGCGTCGACCTCCACTATCCGCTGGCCAACCGGATAGACGCCGGGGCGGCTCCCGAGCGTGTCTAGAAAGCGATCCACAAGGCCCGCCACAGGCAACCCAGCCGGCACTCGCAAGTCCGCGATCCGGATCCGCAGCCGACCTTGAGGCGTGGCGGCCAATTCGACCGTCACCCCAAGCTCGGCGGTCATCATGAACTTCCTGACCTTGACGCGCACGTCGGCGCTTCCGTCCACGAGTCGGCTTTCCACGGAGCGGACATCGAGGTCAAACCGGCGCTGGACCTCCCCCATCGCTTCCCGCACGATTTTACCGAATCCGGCCTCGGACACCCTCAGTCGCTGCGTGTGGACGACCGCGGCCGGTGGACCACCTGTGGCCGGCACTAACGTGACCGCCACATCTGAAAGAAGCACGTCCCGATCTTCCGCCACGGCGTTCTCCAATCCCCCTGGAACATTCCCCCGTCATTCTGACCCGCATTCCGAAGGGAATCTCGCGAATCTGGACGGCGCTTCGCTTGTCTGCCTCATAGACGCATTACTGCGCCAAGGCCATCCTCAACGCGCCGGGAGCCGGGGCGGCGACAGGTACCCGCGTAACCATCCGATCGACCAAATCGGAGGTCCCAGCCACACCAAGGCGGCGCATGACCAACTCGAATCGGGGCTCTAGATCCGCCATGATGCCGTCCCTCGTCTCGGCCGGGAGGTCCCAGAGGCGGCGCTTGAAAGGACCAAAGCCCTTCTTCCGGGTGGTGTAGTAGAACTGGGCGTCCGTCTGGTCCGGCTTCCGCTCGTCAGCATGATTGGCTGCCAGATAAGCGTAGATCTCGGTCTTCAGAGATGCCGGAAAGGCGCTGCTCTCGTAGATCATGTTCTGAAACGCGGTCGCGAGATGCACCTCAATCGCGTTCGCCTCGGCGAACCGATTGAATGCCTCCTCAGGCAGAGTCGACGCTCCATGCTGGACCGCACCACCAAGCCCATACTCATCGCGCGCCGCCCAGGACAGCGCTGCCAGCGTCGCGAAGTCGACGCTCACGTCCGCGATGGAGCCGTCCGCTAGTGGGACGCCCCCGTGGCTGGTGCCCGTCTGGACGCTGATCTTGCTGATTCCAGGGAGGTCCCGGCCGACCGCCTCCCCAGCCTTTCTCAGCGCCGGTACGTACCCCTCCATGAAGGCGTGCAAATCCTCGACCGTGCTGTTCTCTTTGCCCACCTCGCCAATCTCGCCGCCAACCGAGACTGTCACCCCAGGCGGCTCGATTTCGCGGATGAACGCCGTCAACTCGGC
>JAUJMG010000512.1 GCA_030446955.1 Thermomicrobiales bacterium | reverse complement strand
TGGAGGTCGGCCAGCAGCGTGAGGATCGTCGCCTGTACCGAGACATCAAGGTTGGAGACCGGCTCGTCACAGAGCACGATGTCGGGATCGCCAGCGAAGGCACGGGCGATTGCCACACGCTGGCGCTGCCCGCCGCTAAGACCGCTCGGAAAGCTGTCCAGGAGGGCGGCATCCAGATGGACCATCCGCGCAAGTTCTTCGACCCGTTCCCGTAGCGACGCGCCGCGGCGGTCGGTGAGGGCTTTGACGGTCCGTCCCAGCATTTGACGCACTGTTTGCCGGGGGTTCAGCGTCGCCTCCGGGCTCTGGAACACCATCTGCACCCGCTTGATCAGGGGGCGCTCGCGCTGCTCAACCGGCCCTGAGATGTCCTCACCATCCAGGGTAAGCGTGCCGCCATCGAGCGCCAGCAGGCCAGCGATGCAACGCGCGATGGTCGACTTTCCGCTGCCCGACTCACCGACGAGACCGAAGATCTCCCCCCGGTGCACGGTGAATGACACGTCGTTGACGGCGCGTACCTGGTGGGTTGACGGCCCGAAGTGCCGTTCGGCGTTGCGCACCTCCAGGAGAGCCGTGCGGTCCTGGCCGGGCACCACGGTGGGCCCGACGCCCGCGCCCGGACCCGAGCGCGGAGGTGGTCCGAGCAGACGCTCAACCTCAGGCCAGAAGAAGCAGCGCGCTCGCCGCCCGGGCGTTGTGCTCATCAGCGCCGGCTTCTCTTGCCGGCAGGTCTCGCGCACGAGCGGGCACCGGGGCGCGAAGATGCAGCCGGCAATCTCCTCGCCGATGCGCGGCATCCGGCCAGCGATGGGCACGAGCGGATGGGTGTCCTTGCGCATCCCGAAACGCGGGACGCAGGCGAGCAAGCCTGAGGTGTAAGGATGCTGCGGAGACGTAAAGAGGTCAGCTGTCGGGCATTGCTCGACGAGTTCCCCGGCATACAGCACCCCAACGCGGTCGCACAGCTGGGAGACGACGGCCAGGTTGTGGCTAATGAGGAGGATGGCGGCGTCGAACTCGCCGCGGATGGACGCGATCAAGTCGAGTACGGCCGCTTCGACGGTCGCGTCAAGACCTGTCGTCGGCTCGTCGAGAATCAGCAGCGAGGGGTTGGTCGCCAGGGCCATGGCGATGACGGCACGCTGCTGCATGCCGCCGCTGAGTTGGTGGGGAAAGCGCTGCGCGACTTCTGCCGCTCCCGGCATCCGCACCCGCTCGAACATCTCGACGGCAGCCGCGCGCGCCCGGGAACGATCCAAGGCTCGGTGTGCCTCGAAAACCTCAGCGACCTGATCGCCGACCGTCATGCTCGGGTTGAGCGCCGCGCCCGGGTCCTGGTACACCATGGCGATCCGATCACCACGCAGGCGTTGGAGATCGCGCCGGGACAGACCCAACAGATCTCGCCCCTCGAACCTGATCTCGCCCGCCGCCACCCGCCCGTTTGCCGGCAGGTAGCGCATGGTGGCGAGGGCGATGGTGCTCTTGCCGCAGCCCGATTCCCCCACCAGCCCGTACGCCTCCCGCGCGTGGATCTCGAACGAGACATTGCGCACGGCGGTTTGGCGCGTTTCGCCGCGATAGGTCACGGTCAGCTGGTCCACGGCGAGCAGCGGGGCGGGCTGCGCTCCCACCGGAGGGGAAGGAGGAACGGGGGTACGCCAACCGTTCATGCGCGGACGGCCCGGCGCAGTCCATCGGCCACCAGGTTGACTGCCACCACCAGCGACGCGATTGCAAGGGTGGGCGCCAGGACAATGGTGGGATTGATGGTGATGTAAAGACGGGTCTCGTTGATCATGGCGCCCCAGTTTGGCGAGGGCGGTGGTACGCCCAGCCCGAGGAAGCTCAGCGACGCCGCCGCGAAGATGGCGTAGCCAACGCGCACGGTCCCTTCGACGACGATCGGCCCCACGATATTGGGCAAGATCTCGGTCAGCATGATGTCGATGCCACGAGCGCCGCGCAGACGTGCCGCGGCGACGAAGTCGAGGTCGCGCACCGAGAGCGCAGCAGCGCGGACTACCCGGCCGGTAAGCGGGATGTAACCGAGGCCAATGACGAGGATCACATTGCGAGCCGAGGGACCCGTGACGGCGAGGATCAGCAACGCCAGGATGATGAACGGGAAGGCCATGATTGCGTCCATCACGCGCATCAGCACCTCATCGAACCAGCCCCCATAGTAGGCGGCTGAAAGCCCGACCGCGACCCCGCCAATGAGGCCGAGCAAGGTTGCCGCCGGGGCCAGCACCAGCACCTCACGGCTGCCCGCGAGCACGCGGCTGAGCACGTCGCGCCCGAGGTGATCAGCGCCGAACGGGTGCGCTATCGAGGGACGCGCAAGCAAGGCGGTGAAGTCCTGCGCATCCGGGTCGTGCGGGACGAAGAGCGGCCAGAAGAGGGCGCAGCTCACCCAGAAGAACACGACGACCAGGCCAAGCGACGCAGTGGGGGTTTGAAGCAGCGCGCGTAGGGCTACGCTCGCCCGTGAAGGTCGGGCGGGAGGGAGAGCCGCCAGGGACGGGACACCGCTCGACGCCGTCTCGAGTTGGGCCGCCGGATCGGCCCCGCTTCGCTCGGCGCCGACGGGGATGAGTTGGATGCTCATCGTTGGCCCACCATCACGATCCGTACCGGATCTGGGGGTTGAGGTAGGCATAGAGCAGGTCGGCCGCCAGGTTGCCCGCCATGTAGATCACCGCGATGATCATCGCGCACGCTTCCAACAACGGCACGTCGTGGTGGAGACCCGCGTAGAGAAGCAAGCTTCCGAGCCCCGGATACCCGAAGAGGCTTTCGACGATGACCAACCCGCCAACGAGGTAACCGATCGACGACATCACCACCGTCATCGTCGGCACCAGCGCGTTGCGGAGCACGTGCCGCAGCAGCACCTGCCGCAACGGGAGACCTTTGAGCGTGGCCGTCCGCACGTAGGCGCTTCCCAGCACCGCGATCGTGCTCGCGCGCATCATGCGTGAGACGTAGCCGACAAAGACGAGGCTCAGCGACAGGACCGGAAGCACGAGGTAGCGCGGTTCGGTGAGCGGGTTGCCGCCGGCCGCCACGCTGGTGGTCGGCAGCCAGCGCAACCAGATGCCGAAGATCGAGAGCAGGACGATGCCGCTGACGAACTCCGGCACCGCCATCAGCGAAAGGCTGGTGACGGAGATGATCCGGTCGGCTGGGCGATCCTGACGCAAGGCGGCGATCACGCCGAGCACGATCGACAGCGGCACGATCACGATCAGCGCCGCGACGGCCAGCACCAGCGAGTTGAACAGCCGGTTCGGGAGGACGCTGGAGATCGGTACCCGGAGGCT
>JAUJMG010000103.1 GCA_030446955.1 Thermomicrobiales bacterium | reverse complement strand
AGACCGCCCTCCCGATCGTGGCGCTAACGTGAGAAAGTCCATAACAGGCTCTAGGCGGCCGGCACGTTGTACCAGTCGCAGAGGACGTCGTCGCCGCGGAAGATGTCGACATCGATGCCGGTGCGCGGGGCATTCTCAACGTAGCGGAACGGGACCCGGTCGCCGTCCTCGTCCGCGCAGTAGACAACGAAGTACGCCGTGCCTTCCGGCAGGTCTTCGCGAACGCTGACGGTGCCGCCAACCCCGATGCCGTCGAAGTTCACGATGCCTTGGCTATTGCTGACCACGCCCATGCGTAGATAGCCCTCAGGTCCCAACGCGTCAAAGCTGACACCCTGGAGACGGTTGTCGTGGCAGTCCTGGTAGAACTGCTGGCCCTGATAGCCCGGTGGGCACTCCACTTTGTGGAGCGTGAGTTGGCCGGCCTCGTTCGGGTCCTCGCCGTTGCCCGAGCCAGGCTCCGGGGTGTTGTACCAGTCGCAGATGATTGAGGCGCCGGCCTCTACCTCGAGTTGGATGCCGTTCGGGACCCGGGTTACCGGCACGTCCTGGTTGAGGTCTGCGGTGGGCGAGCAGAAGACATTGAAGTACCAGAACTCGCCCTGGCCGGCCTGGCGGATCGTGTAGGTGCCGGGGTTCAGCTGGTAGAAGAGGGTGTTGCCGTCCTCGCCGGTCGTGGCCGTCAGGCCGTCGAGGGTGAAGGTCGCGCCGGGGAGCGGGTTGTCGTGGCAGACCGCGTAGACATCAGTGCCGGTAAAGTCCGCCGGACAGCGCCGGGCGTGGATCGTCACCGAGGCGCCGTTCTCGCCGTCACCGTTACCGGGACTGCGCAGATCGTAGGGGACGTTGTACCAGTCGCAGAAGATCTCGGCGCCGCTCGGGACGTTGAGGCGGATGCCACCGGCCACGTAGTCGAACGAGGCCGGCGCGCTGGGGTCGCCACCAAAGGTGCAGTAGATGACTTTCTCGGCCACGTCGCCGGGGACGCTCTCGGTAATGGTGTAGGTGCCACCGAGGAGATTGAAGAAGCGGACATTGCCGTCGGTGCCGGTGGTGTCACGCAGGTTACCGAGTTCAAAGGTGACGCCGTCGGCGGGCGTGTCGTGGCAGTCCGCGAAGAAGTTGTTGTCGCTGTAGCCGGTCGGACAGAGGCGCTTGTGGACCTCGACCGAGGCACCGGCCCCTTGCGTCTGTGCTTGGGTGGTGGGCGTGGTGTCCTGAGCAGCCCCGACGGGGATGGCCGCCGCCGACGCGAGCAGGGCGATGAGGAGGAACAGGTTGCCGAAGAGCCGGCCGGGAAGCAGGCGGTGTTGCATGATCAGGGGTCACCTTTCTGCACCGCGATGCGTCTCGTGGGAGAAGCAACCGCTAGCGAATGTGAGCAGTCTGGGACCGCGCGGATGGATTGACTGGGTGGCGAGTCCGGGGATCGCCGGTCTCTTCCTCCGATGCTTCGTTCCCGTGGGAACCTGTTTCGAGGCCGCAGCGCGCGAGCGAACTCATTCCTACAGCCTCCGCGGTCCCTGACCTTGGACCGCGTGGGAGGGCGGCCGACAAGGCTGACAACGCTGGACCGTTCCCATCTTTCCCGGTCAGCTACTGGGCTCAGCACTCCGTCGGGCTTGCTCAGGCATCGGCTACCAGAAGACCAGGGCGTCGATGAACAGGGAGAGCACGAACCAGATCAGCACGATCAAGAGGATCGTGTAGAGACACCCAAAGGCTGGGTAGGGGCGGGCGTAGTACCCCCAGTAGCGGCGGTACCAGGGATCCGGGGGCACGGCCATGACGCCATCCTCCTTTCCTTGCAGTGGCGGCTCGTGAGGGACGGGATGCCCCTCGCGGACCTTTCTCGACCGAGCGGTCGGCGCTCCTCGACGACGTGCATGGTGCCGACCATGCCGGCCGCTTCATGGCCCGGCACGTCACAGAAGTAGTAGTAGTCCCCGGCGGGCGCATTGATGGTGCTGGTCTGGCTCTGACGCTCCTCAGGTCGTGGCCGGACGATACGCATCTCCGCCTCGATCAGGTGACGCTGGGTTCCAGCTACGTTCACCGGTATCCACCTAAGTGGCGGGCGTCGCTTCCGCCTCAGCACCCAGCCGGAAGGCGGTCAAGGCAGCGTTGTCACTGGCGCCCGACGCGACCATAAGGGTGTCACCGACGATAGCCGGCCAGGCGATCAGCGGTGCTTCCACCTGGGTTCGCCACACCTCCTCGCCACCGTCCCGGTCGAGTGCGAAGATCGCACCGTCGAAGGTCGAGGCCACCACGAGGTCGTTGACGACGGTCACACCTCCGAACGGCGGCTGCTCCACGGACGTGCTCCACAGGATCTCGCCGCTGGTCGCGTCGAGGGCGACGATCTCACCAGTGCCCGTGTCGAGGTCTGTCATCCGCTCAGCGTTCTGGACCGCCTGCGTGCCGTCGAGCGCCTCGTGCCCAGTCGCCGTGTATGGCGTCGCCATGTTGACGACGGCGGCGTACACGACCCCCTCGGCGAATGCCATCGGCGTCTCGACTCCACCTAAGACCCCCGGCAGCACCTCGACCGTCTCCCCGGGCGGAACCCCGTCCAGTTCATCGTTCTCGTGCTCGCCGACGGCGGTGTCCCACATGACCTCGCCGCTTTCTCGGTCGAGGGCGATGATCCGGCCCAACTTGCCGGAGCCGATGACGAGGTCGCGCGCCTCGCCGTCAACCTCGACGGTGGCCAGCATCGGCGAGAGATGGAAGTCGAGGTCGAAGAGGTCGTGCGGCTTGGCTTGGTGGTACCAGCGCAGCTCGCCGCTCTCGCAATCAAGGGCGATCAGGGAGTTGCTGTAGAGGTTGGGGCCTGGACGGCTGGAAGCGTTCGGCCAACCGATAATGCCGGGGAACGGCGCCGGGTTGCCGGTACCGTAGTAGGCGACTCCGCGGTCCTCGTCGATCGCCGGCGGGAACCAGAGGCCGGCGCCGCTGTTGATCTCGGGAGCGCCCCAGAAGCCCTCCTCGACCGTCTGGAATTGCCAGACGACCTCACCGGTCTCCTGATCGAGCGCGTAGGCCAGACCGCTGTGGCCACCCTCGTACCCCCGGATGGCGAACTCCCGATCCTCGCCCTCGCCCTCAACTTCGACGGCACCGGCGAGCGTACTGACGTAGACGTGGCCGTCGTAGACCATCGGTTGAATCGAGCCGGTGGCTCCATCGAGCGGAACCCGCCAGATCTCCTCGCCCGTCTCCAGGTCTAGGGCGGCGACATCTCGGGCGCTGACCGTCGCGAAGACCTTGCCCCAGTCGACGGCTGGACCGTTGGGACCAACGACCGTGTTGTCGTAGCGTCGCTCCCAAATCACCTCACCTGTCGTGAAGTCAAGCGCGAAGATGTTGCTTGCCAGGTCCTGGACATAGACCCTGTCCCCAATCACGATCGGGTTCGAGGCCGCTGCTCCGTAGGGCCCCGTGCCGGGCAGGTGGAATGTCCAAGCGGTCCCGAGATCGCCGACGTTTTCCGCGGTGATTTCGGCGTCCGTTGTCGCCCGAGTGTTTGCGTAGTCGCGATTGGGCAGCGGCCAGTCGGCGCGATGCTCGGTGACCTCGGAGGGTGCTGCCTCAGTGGCTGTCGGGGTCGTCTCCTGGGCAGTAACGTGCGTGGCGCCCGTTGCCACCGTCAGGGCAGCCATAGCTCCTGCGGATCCTTTGAGGAAGGTACGGCGATCGAGGCCGTTCTCCCACCAGGGCGGTCGTGCCTGCTGCTGGTCAGCCATGATTCCTCCTTGTGCCGCTCAAAAGCGGCCTGGCGTTAAACGAAATCCACCTCGTCGCCAAACCTCTACATACGTCACGTCCCCGATGATTGATGACGAACGAGTTTGTGCTCGCGCCGGGAAACGAGCTTCCCCTCCTCGACGTGCATGGGGCCGAACATGCCGGCCGCTGCATGCCCCGACACCCCGAGCCACCACTGAGTCTTCCCAGTCCGTTGGCACGCCACTCTGGGGAGAGGTCTCCTGGGGCTACCCCCATACCAGGTGGCAGTGCCTGCACCGCTGGCCGGGATGGGGGTAGGGAAGAGGGAAGAGGTGATCGGCGGGCACCGGGCTGGAGGTGCATCACCGTCGCTACCGACTCTAGCCCACCAAGGTGAACGTGCCAGTGGATACCAGTGAACGCGAGGGAGCGAGATGGTGAACTTGCCGGTAATGAGGGATGAACGGCAGGTGAACAAGCCCGGACTCAGGGATCGCCGCATCAGGCAGGACTCGGTCTGCAGCGACTTTGGAGAAAGGAGTTGGGGATCGGTCAAGGACTCGGGATCAGGGGCAGACGCGTGCCCCAGTGAAATCACCCGTCACTGGGTCATGGCGATGACTACGATGACGACCAGGGCGATGACGAAGACCAGCGCGGTGGCCACCCAGATGAGGAGCCCGCGCCGCTTCTGCACCTCGAGTGGCCGCTTGGCCTTGAGTGCGGGTGGTGGCAACTCGTTCTCGTGTCCGTGGTTGCTTGTTGCCCTTGGCATAGGTGGCCTCCATATTGCTGAAGTGTCGAGTGCGACTGCCGGAATCGAGCCGAGACGGCTTGGGAAGGAGCGCGCCTGATGGCAACACGACATTTCCTCCCCTCTGGGACCCCCCGGACCATCCTTGTGGCGACGGTCGCTTTGCTCCTCGTCGTCCTCCTGGTCTTCGCCCTCTGGGTTGCCCTTGGCCAAGAGGACGTGATCGCCCCCACGGCCCTGCCTCCCGGTGCGTCTCCTGCGGCCCCTTAAGGGCCGATCTTGGGTGGTTCCACGAACCCGCTACCGCTGCCCGTCGGCGCGGAGCTAGCATGCGATCTTGCCCACCGTCGGCGTCGTGGACGAGACCGCTGCCGCTGCGGCGTCCGGAAGGGGTGCCGGTGTCACGAAGTCATTGACCCCCAGCTGGCAGCCCCAGCCGTCTGGGTCGGCCACCCGCGGGACCGTCGGCTGCCCGGCCAGGGGACGCAGGCTGTCCAGCGCCCAAGACGAAGTGCAGGAGATGCGCTCACCTCCGGTGGCGACCTCGTCCTCGTGGAGGCGGTAGCCTGCACGGACAAGTGCCACGCCTGCACAAGGATCAGCTGAAGGAGCGGGAGATGGGCTGTTGGGGCGACTTTCAGCATCTAGGCCTTTGGGGGCCACGCCTACGGCTGGTCGCCGGTCGTCCGCGGCAGCTCTGGGTGGCTGGCCCACTCCGCCCACCCGCCCGGGTAGACCGCCACCTCCTCGTAGCCCAGTAGGCGAAGGGTGAAGTAGGCGACGTAGGCGCCGATGTCGTCGCCGCTGGCCCCGTAGGTGATTACTCGCGCCTCTGGGGCAACACCAGCCGCTGCGTAGATCTCGCGTAGCGCCTGCCCGTCCTTCCAGTGCCTCGGCTCATCCTCGGCGGCGATCTCGACGTTCTCGGCGGCCGGGACATTGACGGCACCGGGGAGGTGACCCGCGGCGTACGCCTCGGGCGAGCGCGTGTCGACCAGGACGATATTTGGATCCTCGAGGCTCTCCCGCGCGGTCACGAGCGTGGCCAGCACGGCCGGATTGCCCTCGCCCGGATACGGCGTCGGCACGGCGGGGGCTGGGCCGGCCCGAACGGCGGGGGCACTCTGTGGGGGCAGGGAGGTCGTCGAGAGCCAGGCGGCCGCACCGCCGTTGAGGAGGTGCTTTTCCCCGTGCCCGACGTAGTCCAAGGCCCACCAGATGCAGGTGGCCTCAAGGGAGCCGTCGTCATAGAGCAAGACCATGTCACCGGGCGCGAGGTTGCGGCCGTAGGGTGTCTGCATCAGCGGCAGGAGCGACCGCTGGATGTTGGCCTCCAGCTGGGCAATCGCCGCCTCCGATGTGCCGGGCGGGGCGACGTTGGCCCAGTCGACCCGTGTCGCGCCGGGTATCGCTGGCAGCGTCTGGTCGAACGCGTCTACCCCTATCACCAGCAGCGGCGGCTCCGCGGGTGCACCAGGCGCCACGTGCTCCTCCACCCACGTCCCGTCGACCAGCCATTCAGGGTGAGCGTAGCCGGCCCCAGTTGGCTCGATCGGTTCCGGCGTGGCCACCTCTGGTGCGGTTGGCTCGGCCACGGCGAAGAGGTAGACGGTGATCTGGATCTCCGTCTCGCCGAGGCCGAGAAAGCCCGACTCGTCCTCGTCCAGCACCGCGACTCCAGCCAGTCTCGACTCGCCCACCGGCCGCAGGGCGACCACGATCCGGCCGTCGTCCTCGACCCCGCCGAGTTGGCCGCAGGCGAGCATGGTGCCGAAGGTCTGGGCGCTCTCGTGGATGGCAATTAGGTGTGGCTGCTCCGCGTCGAAGAGGTCGTCGAAGGTAGCATTGATTGTCTCCTCGGTGAAGAGGACCGGCCGCTCCGGTGGGACGCCGCGCACGGTCTCGCCCTCATCATCTGCGGTGGACCCTATTGGGCGAGTCTCGCCGAGGCCGAAGGCCGGGGCGGTGGTCGGGCTGTCGCAGGTGCCATGATGGATCGCCACCGGGTGCATCGCCGCCGCGGCGGGAGTTCCCTCCTGCGCGAAGACGTGTCCCCTGCTGACGATAGCGACACCGATGAGCAAGACCACGGCGGCGGTCGCCTACGACCAGGTTCGGCCGATATTCATGGATCCTTCCTCCGTTCGGTCGAGCCGCCCCCGTGTCCTGAGCGCGGGCGGCCGGGGTCAGGCCGATCTCGCCCAACCTGACGAGGCTGTCCTGCCCCGTGCCGGTCGTCTTGACCGTTACGTTCTCCTATGCTGGTGCCAGCCCCGGGCCACGTTCACCACTTCTAGAGAATGTGAGGCTGCTCGCCAGCCCGCTGCTTGCCGTCATGTTTGGGAGGGAAGCTGTTCACCGGGAGACGACTTCGACCCCGGCTATCGACTGCCTTCGGTCCATCGTCCGCTCCTTTAGTCCAATCTCCGCGTGCTTCTCAGCGCCTCAGAGGTGAGCGCGCTCCAGAGCGCCAGCGCCGCGACGATGATGCCAACGATGACGCTGTTGGCCCTCGCCTCGTCGCTGACGTAATTGAGGGCCCACGGCGCCGCCACGAGCCAGAGGCCGAGCAGCAGGTTCAGCCAACTGAGCCAACTCGCCCGGTAGGCGCCAAACCCCCGCATGGCTGCCAAGGCAGCGATCGCAACGGCGACGATGGTGCTGTTCCAGCCCGCGTTGCCGTCGTAGATGAGCACCCAGGGCGAGGCAAAAAGCCAGATGGCAACCAGGATATTTGCGCCGCTGGCTAATCGGACGTTGTCGCGCTCGACGTGCTCGACGCGCTCGACGCGCTCGACACGATCATCGTGATTGGCGGAATTGGCGGGATTGACCATCATCTACCTCCGTTCTCGTTGCTGACCACCGAGAGTCCGCTCCATCTCGACGGCGGGGAACATGACGTGCGGGCACGGTTGCTCCTGGCCGTTAGGGAGCATGAACCTCCTCACCCGGTCCGGCACACCGTGTCCAGTGAACGGCAGCACCATCAGGTTCAGGTGGTGGGCCTCCGGGTTGACGTTCTCATCGAAGACCGAGTCGTCAGGCTCGTGCCGCACAAACTCAGTTAGCATCATGTGGTCACCCGGTTCTCGGCTAGGACACTCAGGAAGAGCGCGGGCAGCTGGGTGCCGCAGGAGTCCTCTGGCCTGCCGAAAATCGTTCGGTCGAGGGCACGCGGGCCGGGAAAGGCCCAGAAGGCCGGGCCGCCCTCCTGGGTAGCGGTGGTGGCGATTGGGCGGCCGATGACGTCGGGTGGGACCTCACCATTTAGGTGCGCGGAGATCCAGGGCCACCACGGCAACTGCCAGGGGGGTTCGTGGTGGCCCGCGTGCGGCGTCCCTTCAGGGCTTGCATCCTGGGCGAGGCGGCCGCGGGGATGAACGGTGACCACCCCGCCGGCGGCGAGCGCCGCAACGCCGCCGGTCAGCTTTGCCCGCCCCGCGGAGGCCTCTCGCCAAGTGTGTCATTTTCCGCTTGCTTGTGTCGGCCGATCTCCCAGGATGAACATGGCCGCCCTCCTATCTGGATTCCCTTCGATGCGTGGAAAATGTCCTTACTCGACGCGCATGGTGCCGAACATGCCGGCCGCTTCATGGCCCGGCACGTCACAGAAGTAGTAGTAGTCCCCGGCGGGAACATTGATGGTGATGGTCTGGCTCTGGCCCGGCTCGATATCGACGTCGATCGGTTCGAACGGCAGGCTCTCGTTGTTGTGCTCGGTGACCGAGAAGTTGTGGAGGGCGGCGCCGTTGTTGGGGAGGTGGACGGTGACGTCGGTGTTGGCGGGGATGGTGAACTCGTTGGGGTTGAAGTCGATGTCGACGGACTCGACAGTGACCTCCGTCTGCGCCGCCCCGGCGGCTGGCGTGTCGGCGGCCGGCGTCGCTGCCAATGGGAAGATCACGCCGCAGATCACGCGCTCTCCACTGTTGCCCGCTGGATCTGTCTGCAGGTCGTCGGGGTCGGCGTGGATCACGAGCGCGCTGCCGTCGGCATCGTCGAGCGACATCTCCTGCCCGGACTCCAGGGTGACGCGGTCGGTGGTCAGTTCGAATCGGGCCGAGCCGTCCTCCTCCGCGGTGAGGTTGCCAAAGTCGCCGGCGTGAGCTTCGTCGGGGCTGGGGGTCGCGCCGGGGGTTGCGAGGGTAGGCGCGCCGTGCTCCGTGTTCGCCGGGTTGAAGTGGCCACCGGCCGAGGCGAAGGGCTGCTCCCCGCCTGGATCGCAATTCCCTGTCTCATGAATGTGGATGCCGTGTTCGCCGGGCTCCAGCGCCCCCGCGTCGAGTTCGACGGTGACTCTCACTGCGCCATCGGTCTGCTGGAGCCTCGCGGTTCCGACTTCCTCGCCTTCCTGGTTCTGGAGGGCGACTTCAACCCTTGGGACTGGTGCGGCGGCCGGCGTGGCATCTTGGGCCTGGACGACTAGGGGGGCGGCAGCGCCGAGGATACTGACGAGGATGACGACCCAGCAGGGTCCTCCTCTCATCCGTTCCACGCGGAGCAGTTGACCTAAGTGCAGTCGGTGTGGTGTCGAGCCCATGATTTCGTGTTCCTCCAGTGGTGATAGGCGACTAGCGTGTTGGGCCAGAGCGCCCATTGATCGGCATCACTGAGACCGTTAGAAGAAACGCGTCAACGAACAGGCCAGAGGCGTGTCAATCCAGGATGGCCCTGCTTCGCCGGATCCACCGATCTGCGGACGACGGCATCGAGGCGCCACTTGGGGATGCGCAGCCCGTGCAGCGCCCCAGCGGTAGGATCCGGCCGGCGGCGGGGCAGTCTTGGACGGCCCCGCCGCGGTTACTGCTCCGCCGTCAAGATTCCGGCGTGGCCTCCGGGCTGCCGATTCCCTCGCCCACTGCAGGCGTGGCCTCAGGTGTGCCCTCTTCCGCCGCGGCCGCGCGCCTGTCAGGCGGAGCGGTCTCGGCTCCCTCCGGCAATTGGTCGGCCGCAACGAGTCGCCAGATCGAGCCTGCCTGATTCGGGGCGTTCTGCCCGTAGCCGCACTCGCACGACGCGAAGTAGATGTTGCCGGCCTCGTCCTCGCCAGCCCCTGTCGCCAGCAGACCGGTGTCAAGCAGTTCCTGGTAGGCCCAGGATCCGTCATCGGCCCGCCCAAGCCCCCAGATCTTGCCGGAGCAGTAGTCAGAGTGGAAGTAGGTGCCGTTCAGGCTCGCGAACTCCTCGCCTCGGTAGACGTGGCCACCGACGATGGTGCAGCTCTGCTCTGCTCCATGCTCGTACTCGGCCACTGGAAGGGTGCCGACGAGTGGGCAGCTCTCCTGGGACACCGGGAAGCAGTGAGACCCCTGTAGGAACTTCCAGCCCCAGTTGATGCCGCCGCCGTAGCCGGCCGGTGCGTAGTCGACCTCCTCCCAGAAATTCTGCCCGACGTCACCGATCCAGAGGTCACCCGTCTGCCGGTCGAAGCTGAACTGCCAGGGATTGCGCAGCCCGTAGTCCCACACCTCCGGCCGGGCGGTCGGATGGTACTGAGCGAAATCCTCCTCGCTGGCCCCGAAGAGGTCGATCAGGACATCACCCTCGGTGAACGGGTTGTCCGGTGGGATGGCGTAGAGTGAGCTCCCGCCCAGGGTTGTCTCCAGGGGCCCCGTCGCCTGGGCGCCCGACCCGGTGCTGGCTTGCGCTCGCTGGACTGCCGGGGTGACATCAATGCGCAGCAGCTTGCCCAGGTAGGTGTCGAGGCGCTGCCCGGCATTGAGGGGGTCGCCCTCCATGCCGCCGTCTCCGTGGGCAATGTAGAGATAGCCGTCTGGGCCGAAAGCGATCTCGCCGCCAAGGTGGTTGGCGTAAGGGTTCGGCCGCCACCAGACAAGGAGCCCGCTGTCCGGGTCGGCCTGGTTCGGATCATCGGCCGAGACCTGATACTGCACCGTCAACAGGTCCCCGGTGCGGAGCAAATCGGTGTAGTTGACGTAGAACAGACCGTTCTCTGGGAAGTTAGGATGGAAGGCCAGACCGAGCAGCCCCTGCTCCAGGAACTGCGACTGGACATCGCCGGTGATGTCAAGGAAGGGCTCCTCGAGGAGGGACCCTCTCTGGTCGATGATCCGGATCCGCCCAGCCCGCTCGACGACGAAGATGCGGCCGCTGCCGTCGTTGGCGTGGGTAATGTTGATCGGTTCAAACAGCCCGTCCGCGACCTTCACGAGCTGCACCTGCGGATCGCCCGGCAACTGCCCCTCGCCCGGCTGCACCACCATGTCAGGAGCGGGGGCGCCCATGCCGGCTGGGGGCGTGCCGCCGGGGAAGGTCCCTTCACTCCACGCCGGCACGGGCGTGCCAGCCCCCGGTGCAGGTGTCTCGTCCTGGGCAGCAACGGAGATTAGGCCGCTTCCGGCGAGGGCGAGCGACAACAAGAGGGCGAGTGACCAATGAAACCGCATCTCTAGGCCTCCTTTTCGATCCAACCGGACACCGGTGGACCCGTCCGTGTGGCTTGTCACGCCGGTGGAACCGGTTCAGCTTGCCCTTCTGCGGCACCACGACCACGAGCCATCACTGAGTGTCGGCACGCCGCTCTGGGGAGAGGTCTCCCGGGGCTACCCCCATAGCGGGTGGCAGTGCCTGCACCGCACACCGGCACGGGGGTAGGGAAGAGGGAGGAGGTGATCGGCGGGCACCCGGCTGGAGGTGCATCACCGTCGCCACCGACTCTAGCCCACGACGGTGAACGTGCCGGTGGACGCCGGTGAACGCGTGGGAGAGGGGAGGTGAACTTCCCGGAAGTGAGGGGTGAACGGCCGGTGAATGACACCGTCCGAGGCGTGGCCGAGGTTGACGTGGGCGGTGGCGTGCGTGGAGAGCCCTCCCCGTCCTGGGGACGCGGTGACCAGCACAATCGCGGCGAGAGCAGTCCAGTCGGGGGGACGACGGTGATCGGCTATGTACCCGGCACTCGCGATCCAGTCCGATTGCCACACCGGCGAGAGCAGGAGATCGTTGGGGACCACGGCGCCGGCATGGCCAGCCAAAACCTCCAGCAGCCGGTATTCCTTGAGGGTGAGCGGAACGACCGGGCCGGCGACCTGCACCTGGTGGAGGGCGAAGTCGATGACCGGATCGCTGCTGACGAAGCGATCCTCCTGGGGGCCGGCCCGACTGATGTAACGCGAAGGCCAGCGAGGGGGCCTTACCCCCTCGCTGGCCTTCCATACGGATCGGTACGGCTTACTCGACGTGCATGGTGCCGAACATGCCGGCCGCTTCATGGCCCGGCACGTCACAGAAGTAGTA
>JAUJMG010000102.1:8474-11752 GCA_030446955.1 Thermomicrobiales bacterium | reverse complement strand
CTCCCCTGTACCGGTTTCTTAGCCTCCCTTATGCTTCGCGCGTGAGGTCCCGGTCGGTCCAACGGAGCGTTACCGAGATGTCATTGCGGCACCTTCCGCAACCGGATGTTTCCCACCAAGGCGGTTCGGATCTGGCAGGAGACTCCTGAGGAGGAGCGCCCGGCACTCGTCACCGCCTACCTCCACGCCGCCGGTGGCTTCGACCGTCCGGTCGTCGAGGTCCATCGCCCCCGCTCCCGCTGGTTCGGTGGCGATCCCCTCTGGGCCGTCATCGCCCGCCGCCTTGAGCACGTGGGACCTACGTCCTTGTAGGGATCTGATGGGCGCTCCGCATCGTCGCGCTGCCAGCTAGGAGCCGATCTCGGAGCCGTTCCCCGCTTGTCACCAAAGAGGAGGGGGCGGTCGATTGACCACCCCCTCCCTCAACAGCGTCATCTTCACGCGGTGCCGATGACCGTTGTCGACTAGCGGAGCCCCAGCGTCGTCCAGGGGTTCGGCATCGGGCCGACCGGGACGTGGATCAGGGTCGGCTCGTCGGCCTGGATCGCTTCCCGGAGCTGGGTCCGGAGCGCCTCCGACGTTTCCGCGCGGCGGCCGGTCACGCCGAAGACCTCGGCCAGCTTGACGAAGTCCGGATTCTGCAGATCGGAGGCGATAGTCCGGCCGTTGAACTGCTCCCGTTGGATACGCCGCACGTTGCCATAGGCGCCGTCGTCGAAGACGACCGCCACTGCCGCGATTTGGTGCCGGGCCATCGTCGACAACTCGTTAAGGCAGAACCCGAACCCACCGTCGCCATTCACCGACACGACCGGCAGACCGGGGTTGCCGACCTTCGCGCCGAGCGCAGTCGGGAACCCGTAACCGAGGGTGCCCTGGTAGCCGGGGGTGATGTAGGTCCGCGGCCGGTAGACCGGGTAGCCGATGTTGGACCAGTAGCCGATCTGGGTCATCTCGGAGACGAAGATGCCCTCGTCCGGCAGCTCTGCCCGGATCGCCAGTGCCAAGTCGGCCTGCGGGTTGACCGCGGTGACGCGGGCCGCGACGCCTTCCTTGAGCGTCTCCAACTCGGCTGTCCGGCTCGGGCGGCTCCCACTGTAGCGGCCGACCCGCTCAACCAGAGCGGCGAGGCCGGCCTTGGCATCGGCCTCAATCCCGAGCGTCGGCTGGTAGTTGCGCCCGATCTCCTGCGGGTCGATGTCCATCTGAATCACGGTCCGGCCGGGCTCGATCTTCCACCGCGCCGTGGCCGGGTCCACGAACCGGGTCCCAACAGCAAGGATCGCATCGGCCCGGGGGAACAGCTCCATGCCCGCGATGACGTTCTGGGCGAGCGGGTGGCGGTCGGAGATGGCCCCCTTGCCGTTGCTCGTCACCACCACCGGTGCCTGGAGCAACTCCGCCAGGGCCAGCAGTTCATCCCACGCCTCGGCGCCATGGATGCCGCCGCCGGCGTAGATCAGGGGTTGCTTCGCCTCCCCTAGCAGCTTCGCCGCCTGCTCCAGCAGGTCAGGATCACCGGCGAAATGCTCCCTCGGTGCCGCGGCGGGCAGCAGCCCTACTTCCCCCTGGGCAAAGAGCGTGTCGGGCGGCACCTCGATCTCCACCGGTCGCGTCCGCCCCGTGTGGAGTTGGCGGAAGGCTTCCTGGACCAAACTCGGAATCGTCTCTGGGGTTAGCGCCCGGGCGGAGTGCTTGACGACCGAGCGAACCATCTCCAACTGGTTGGGGATCTCATGCAGCATCCCGCGCCCGAACTCGATCAGGTCCGACTGGATCTGGCCCGTAACGCAAAGGACGGCCGAGTTGCAAGCGTAGGCGGTGGAGAGGGCTGCAGTGGCGTTGAGCAGCCCTGGCCCTGGCACCACCAAACAAACCCCAACCCTGCCGGTCGTGCGAGCGAACCCGTCGGCCATGTAAGCCGTGGCTTGCTCGTGTCGGGTGTGAAGTACCCGAAGTTCACCCCGCCCCTGCGCATCGTAGAGCGCGTCGAACGCGCCATCGAGTTGAACTCCGGGCAGCCCGAAGATCGTCTCGACCCCTTCGCCCCGAAGCGCCGCGACGAGGGCCTGCCCGCCCGTCATCGTCTGCGTCGCCGCGCGTTCTTCCCGAACCGGTGCCTCGACCTGCGCCACGTTCCGTCCCCTCCAGCGCGCGGCAACACAGGCGGCCGCGCTTCGCACCTCCGTCCGTTGACAGACAGGCGAAGTGTACGCGAGTCCCGCGCTTCGGCGTGAGATTTAACGCTTACGGTTCGGTAGGGAGACGTTCTCTGCGCGTTCGGGACTGAGCAAGTGGAATGAGGGAGGCTCGGTTGACGCGAACCACACGGGCCACCATCATGAAGACAATGCTTCTGAGAGGGGGCCAGCATGGCGACCACTGCCGAGACCACGAGCACCGACACGGCCCGCGCTATGACCTACAGCGACCTGGAGCAACTCCCTGAGGATATCAGCCAGCGCCACGAGATCATCTTAGGGGAGTTGTTCGTGAGTCCGTCCCCCGATCTCTACCACCAACGGGTGAGTGGACGGCTGCAGGCATGGCTGTTCAACCATGTCATGGAACACGGGCTGGGGGAGGTCTTTACTGCGCCGGTCGACGTCAAGCTCTCCGAGTACAACGTGGTGGTCCCCGACCTTCTCTTCGTCGCTCGCGATCGCTTGGACATCGTTGGCACCAAGGCCATCA
This sequence comes from Thermomicrobiales bacterium, assembly GCA_030446955.1. Lineage (GTDB taxonomy): Bacteria > Chloroflexota > Chloroflexia > Thermomicrobiales > UBA6265 > LC2-1. The sequence continues at coordinate 9,058 of JAUJMG010000102.1, read as the reverse complement.
GCGGCGCGCCGGATCTCGTGGTCGAGATTCTCTCCCCGTCGACGGCGCGCCAGGACCGCGTCCGCAAACTGGCTCTCCACGCCACTCATGGGGTGCGCGAGTATTGGCTGCTCGATCCGGACGCAAAAACGCTCCAGGCCCTCACCCTGGTCGATGGGCTCTACCAGCCGATCCCGGGCGACGGCTTCCCTCGCTCCCCGGTTCTGCCTGACCTCACGATCGATCTCGACGCCCTATTCGCTGGCCTCGGTTAGGATGTCAGCAAGGGGCACGGACCAACGGTGCCCCGGGAGGGAGCCAGGAGCAGCCCAACAAACGGCTCCTGGCTCCCTCCTGCTCCGTTTCAGGACGAGCAGAGGAGGAGGCCTGGCCGGAGGTGGATTGTGAAGCGGTGAGGCTTTACCGCTTGTTGCGCCGCCCAGAGAACCGAGCGATCAGGTTCTTCCATGCACGGGTGAGAGCTTCCATGGGCGCTCCTCGCTTCCTGGCCACGCCGCAGAGTTCCGCCGCTGGAACGTCCGGGCGACATACGGTCGATGCGGCTCGGTCCGACAGTTCCCATCGTACGGACGCGGCACGCTCCT
>JAUJMG010000102.1:2865-8374 GCA_030446955.1 Thermomicrobiales bacterium | reverse complement strand
ACGGTCGATGCGGCTCGGTCCGACAGTTCCCATCGTACGGACGCGGCACGCTCCTGGCAATTAGGTAGGGTGGAGTGTGCCTGAAAGGGGGATGAAGATGGCTGAATCCGCTACGAAACCCAGTACCACTGAGCGAACTGCGCCGTTAGGATGATCAGGAGCAGCGTTGAGACGAGCAGCGCTGGGATAGCTAACCGTCGCTCCTTGAGCAGCAGCACCATCATCACGAAAAGTGGAAAGAGAGTGATCCCGAAGCGCGGGACACTGAAGAGTGGGTGAACAATGGACGGACCAAAGAGCGGCAACAGCAGCGCCGGCCAGATGTAGGCACTCTGGTAGAGGGGCAATCGGCGGAGCCCGACGATGGCCAGGCCGAGAAACAGGAGCGTGCAGACCAGTTCCAGCGTATCGCTGTTCATCGCGGTGCTGCGGTATGGCTCGCTCGTCAGATGCCCCCAGGTGGGGTTGCGCAGAAAGTCGGTCACCCAGCCCCACTCCGCCCCGTGGACCCGGTAAGGCATGAGGCGTCCGTTCTGCTCGATGACGCGATCACACCCTACAGTGGCGCAGCGGAACGTTTCTAGGGGTGAGGCCGAGAAACGGTCCCATCCCTGCTGGGCATCGTAGAAGTCCAGGGGACGCTTACCGGCCCGGCGCAAGTGCAGCGCGAAGGTGGCCGGCCCAAGCGCCGGCAGCGCCGCGAAGATCGCGTTAGGGAACCACCGGCGGAGATCCAGCCGGTGCTGCTGGAGGAAGAGCACGGCGAACGGGACCAGCAGCAGCATCCCTTGGAAGCGGGTCAACGCCGTGAGCGCTCCTAGGAGCCCCGCCAGCAGCCAGTTTCCCTGCCGAGCCGACAGCAGCGCCCCAACGGCCAGCATCAGGAACAGCGATTCCGTATAGACCGCGGAGAAGAAGAACGCCGTCGGAAAGAGCGCCAGCGCCAAGAGGGTCCGGCGCGCCGTCGGCCGGTCGAAGTCCAGCGCAACCAGGCGGTAGAGCAGAATGAGCGCGATGAGGAAGGCGACGTGAGAGATGACCCAGCCGGCCGTCTCGACGGAGGCGCCCGTCAGCCGGCTGCCTACCGCCATCAGCCAGGGGTAGAGCGGCCAGAACGCCGGGAAGGCGTCGTTCGGCGGGGGGCCGCCGTAGCCCTGCTCCGCGATCAGCTTGTACCAGAAGCCGTCCCACTGTCGCAGCGGCTCCACCAGCACGCGGGCCAGCCCTTCCATCGGGACCGGCACGTATCGGTACGGCGCCGAATCCTCCCGCGGCGTGCCCGTCAGATAGGCAAGACTTGCGACCACCTGAACGATCGTGAAGTGGACGAGGCCGACGAGCACAGGGAACGTGATCGCCTCCGCGGCGATTGCCTCACGACGCGCCGCCACGCCGCCCGGCGGCGTGGCGATGCGGACAGTTTCGCGGGTCCGGCTGCGCATCCCGTACGTCATGCGGCGAAGGATAGGCTCCCGCTCCCGGCTGCGCTAGCCCTGTACCTAGCCAGCCGCCGGGTAGAATGCGGCCCACGCTGAACAGGGACGTGGCAACGGATAGGAGCGACGACGGATGGACCTCGGACTGACCGGCAAGGTGGCGATCGTCGCCGCCTCCAGCAAAGGTCTCGGCCGCGCCGTGGCGACGACCCTCGCCCGTGAAGGCGCGCTCGTCACCGTCAACGGCCGTGACCCCGACACCCTCTCGGCGACCGCCGCCGCAATTCGGGACGAGACGGGCGGTGACGTGTTGGAGGTCGTCGGTGATGTCAGGGACCCGGACGACATCCACCGCCTCGTCGAAGAGACTGTGACCCGCCATGGCGGACTGGACCTGCTCATCTGCAACGCTGGTGGTCCACCCTCGGGCACCTTCGAATCATTCCCTGAGGACGGACCGTGGCTCGCGGCGCTGGAGCTCAACCTGATGAGCACGCTCCGCCTCTCCCGAGCGGCGCTGCCGCACCTGGAGGCCCGAGGCGGCGGCAGTATCACCAACATCGTCTCGATCTCCGTCAAGCAACCGATCCCCCACTTGATCCTGTCTAATACGGCGCGCACCGCGGTCATCGGTCTTGCCAAGAGCATGGCGACGGAGTTCGCCGCTCGCAACATCCGGATCAACAATGTCTGTCCCGGCCCCACGATGACCGATCGGATCACCAGCCTTGCCGCCAGTCGCGCAAAAGAGAGCGGTCGCACCATGGAGGACGTGCTGGCCGAGGACGCCCAGGCGATCCCGATGGGCCGCTTGGGCGAGCCGGAGGAGTTCGCCAACGTTGTCGTCTTCCTGGCCTCCCCGGCCTCCTCCTACGTCACCGGTGTCACCATCCAGGTCGACGGCGGCTCCGCTCGTGGCTTGATGTAGGGGGGATATCGTCTCTCGCGGAAGTGTCTTCTGCGGTAACGTCCCTGATTCGCGGGGGGCTGCACGTCGTGCCGAAAAGGGCTGAGATCGAGATAGCGCACTTGATCATGGACCACGCCATCACGGGTCTTGCTCTCCACCCCATCGCCTCGGGACACCATGGCATCGAGGATGACGAGTTGAACCCGTGGGCCGATGCGATGATGAGAGCGCTTACCTGTGGGTATCCGGCTGGTGCCAACCCCGACGCCACGTAGATGGTGGCAGTACGATGCAATCTCCGCGGACTGGTTCGCTGCCTCCTCCACCGTCGACCCCCCCGGGCGGCCAGTGGCCACTCGGTAGCGACGGTACAGACAACGTCGGAGTGCTGGCATATCATGTGCGCCCAGTGCAACATGGATCCCAGACGTGCGACCGTGGTTCCGAAGCTGCGCCCACGGGCTGCCAAGGCTTACCAGCCGGGAGGAACGAGATCATGAATAGCAAACAGGTGAAGGGCCTAGCCGTGATCAGCATCGCCGACGGCAGGAAGCTGGGCTCGGTCAACCACATCTTCATCGATCCCGTCCAGAGGCAGGTCGTCGGGTTCTCGGTGAGCGCGGGCCACGGCATGCTGAGTTCTGCGCCTGACGAGGGCATGGTGGTTGATGCCGCCGATGTGCACTCGTTGGGCCCGGACGCCTTGACGTTGACGGACGCTTCTGCGGCGCGTGGTGACGCGATGAACAGCACCTACGCTGGTCTCCTCGACGCCGACCAATTGACCAAGCGGAAGGTCCTGACCGAGGGCGGCACCATGGTGGGACAGATCGCCTCGCTAGAGTTCGACCCGGTTACCTATCGGATGACCGCCCTTGAGACGTCCCCCGGCTTCTTCAAAAACAACCGGATGATCCCTGTCGAGCAGGTCACCAACATTGGCGAGGAACTCGTCGTGGTGGTCGATGCTGTCTGTGCGCCAGGGGCTGACGCTGCGGAGGGAAGCAGCACGGTAACGTCCAGCTCCGCCAGCCGCTTTGTGGTGGGCGACGTGGATACCAAGCCCGCCTAAACCGCGACGGAGCACGGCGTGGGACCACGTCCGCTCCTGTTGCCAGAGGATCCGATCTGCCGGGGCGATTCGCCATCGCCCCGGTATCGCGTAAGACGGACCATATAGTTCTTGGTGGTCAACCCGGACGGGCCGCTGAATTCGGCGACGCGCTTGCCGCCAGGAGGCCTACAACTCGTCCGCCCCGCTCATCAAGGTCACGTCCTGGAGTTGGCTAACGCCGTCGGCCGTTTCGCTGACCCGCCAGATCTGGTTGAAGATCGGGGAGGCGCGCACGTCGTCGACGTGGCTGATGATGAAGAGCTGGTGGAACGCCTCGGTGCTCGCCGTCAAGGAGCCGAGGGTCTCCAGCACTTGAGCCCGGCGCTCCCGATCCAGTGATCCGAAGACCTCGTCCAGAACCAGGAAGCCCGGCGGGTGGGCTGCCTGCCCCCCGACCATCCGGGAGAGCGCCAAACGGGCACAGAGCGCCGCTACGTCCCGCTCCCCCCCGGAGAATTCTTCCATCGGGAACTTTTCGTCGGCCCCGTCGTAGATCTCCAACCCATAATTTTCGTCAAACTCGACCCGGTCGTACTTGCCGTCCGTCACCGCCGCCAGCAACTCGCCGGTGTGCTCCGCGAGTTGCGGCGTCACCCGCTCCGCCACGTACTGATCGAACCGCGTGAACTCCCGGTACATCCGATCCAGGGCGTCCGCCTCCCGCGCCCGCGCGTCCGCCCGCTCGACCAGCTTCGCGATCCGGGCGTGCTCGGCGGCCAGCCCGGTCCGGTGGTTAACCGCTTCCGTGAGCGCCGCCCGGGCGGTCGTCCGGCCATCGAGCGCGGCTCGCTCCTCCGCGATCGCCACGCCCTCAGCCTCCGCCACCGCGCCGAGCGCCGCCGGATCAAAGCCGATGGCGGCCCGCTCTCGCGCGCGCTCCTCCCGCTCGCCTGAGATCCGCTCCAGATCGGACGTGGCCGCTGCCCGCTCCGCTTCCACGGTTGGGCGCCGGGCCAACTGGCGGTCAATCTCGGCCAATCGCGCCACGGCGTCGCGGGCGTCCTTCAGCGCCGCCTCGCCAGCCCGGTGCGCCGCTTCGTCGTAGGCCACGTCACCAAGTTCCGCCAGGCCGCGCTGCGCGGCCTCGGACCGCTCGGCCGCCTGGCGCGCGTCCTCTTCCAGCCGGCGGACGAGCGGCAGCGTCGCGACCACTCGCTGCAGCAGATCGGCCCGGGCCTGGGCCGCCCGAACCTGTTCAGCTGTGGGCTCCCCGGGCAGCCCGTACCCGGCGATGGCCTCTTGGCACGCGCACACCGCGTGCTCGTAGACCAGGCGGGCCTCCTCGACGTGGCGAGCCCCTTCTTGGAGCCGCCCACTGAGCTTCTCCACCTTCGCGGCCCGGTCGGTCGCCTCCCGCTGCGCCCGCTCGTGCCCCGCCGCCTGCTGCCGCAGCGCCCGCTCCTCCCGCAGCAGCGCCGCCTCCTGCTCGCGAAGGCCCTCGATGCAGTCGGCGATCGCCGCCACCGCGGTCTCGGCCATATCCGGAGTGAAGGTGCGGAAGCAGGTCGGGCAGCGGCCGTCGAACTGCTCCTTCTCCAGCGCCGCGACGATCGGCTCCAACTTCTTGCGGGACGTCGCCGCCCCCTGTGCCGACGTCGCGGCCGCCTGCGCCGCTTGCAGGGCCGTCTCCCGCTCCCGCCGCGCCCGCTCCGCAAGTGCGCCCGGATCGCCGCCCCGCGCCAGGGCCGCCTTCTCTCCCTCGAGGCCGCGCAGGGCCTCACGGTAGCGCGCCAGCTTTTGCCCGGCCTGATCCCGCTCCTGGACAAGCAACTCGCAGCGGGCCAGAGCAACGGCGCGCTCGCAGGCCCCGTCCACGTCCAGGACCTCGATCACCGCGGCCAGACGCCCCGCGCCGCGGATCGGGTCCGCCACGTCGGCAGCCGTCCATCGCCACCCGTCGATGGCGGCACCGTCCGCATCCGTGACGGTCCGGCCCAGCCGCCGCGCCGCCTCATCCAAGGCCGCGCCCGCCCGTTCCAGCTCGGTGCGGAGCAGGCCCTGCCGCGCGAACCGCTCCCGCTCAACGGCGTGCGCGGCAACCGCCGCCGC
>JAUJMG010000102.1:0-2765 GCA_030446955.1 Thermomicrobiales bacterium | reverse complement strand
TGGCTCCGCTCCTCCCCAATCGCCTGCTGCGCCTCGCGAATCGTCTCCAGCCCGAGCAGCCGCCCGACCTCCCGCCGCCGCTCCGTCTCCTTCATGTTGCCGAAGAAGGTCAGTTCCTTCTGCCGCGTGAAGAACGTGGAGACGAACGCCCGGTGCCCGAGTCCGATCAGGTGGCTCGCTACGTACTCCGCGGTCTGCCGCGAGCCCTGGACGATCGGGGCTTCCGGCTGATCCTCCCGGTAGACCTCGGCGGTCGCGGAAGCCTTCTTCAGCCCCCGCTCGACCACGTAGCGGACGCCGTCGCGCGGGTCCTCCAGCGTCACTTTGACCCGCGTTGCCCCGACCCCGCCCCGCGGCGGCACCTCGTTGTTGACGATCTCCCGCGGGTTGTACAAGCACCACTCGATCGCCTCGAACAGGGTGGTCTTGCCCGCCCCGTTCGCGCCGATCACCCCGACGATCCCCTGCGCCGGGGGCTCGAACCAATGCAGGCCGTGGAACTGCTTGTAGTTGTCGATCTCCAAACGGGCCAGGATCACGCGGCGGGGTCCTCCGCGCCGGCCGCAGCCTCCGCAGCCCGGATCGCCTCATCAAGCGCCCGCCCCCCGCGCTCCCGGAAGGCCTCGGCGAACTCCGTCTCGTACTCGGTACCGGTCCGCTCCGTCACGAACTGAGAGAAGAGCGAGCGCACATCCGTTGCGCTCACCTCGCCGCTCCGCTCCCCGAACCCGGCCAGCACATCGGCCGGCGAGAAGACTTGCAGTGACCAGACCAGCGGCGGCGACTCCCTGCGCAGGATCGCTTCCACTTCGCGCCGGATGGGCCGCGGCGTCTCCTTCAGCTCGACGCGTGCAATCGCGTCCGGCTGGTCCATGATCTTCACGCGGTCCAGGATCGTATCTGCCAGCTCCCGGGCCGTCCGCGCGTCCCCGATCAGGGGCGCCAGCGTCTTCATCGGCCGGGTTTTGATCGGGATGTGCTCGACCCTCGGCGCCTCCCCCGGCGCGCCCAACTCGACGATGGAGTACCCGGGATCCACCGCCTCGTCCCCGAAGCCGGTCCGCTCTGTCGAGCCGCTGTACCAGGCGTTGTGCCCCTGCGCTCCCCACAGGTGGTAATGCCCGAGCGCGACGTAGTCGAACCCGGCGTCCAGCAACGCCCCGCTCAACTCCTCCTCGCCCGGCTCGCGCTGGCCCTTCGCCAGCAATCCCGGCACCATCCCGTGCGTGATCAGCACGTTGCGTGTGCCCGGTTCCGGCACCGCGATCGGCGGGATCGGGTTGGTCAGCGCCCCATGCGGCACCGCCAGCAGCGCAAGATCGAGCGATTCGAACTGGAACGATCGCTCCTCGTACTCCGTCACGAAGTCGATCCCTGGCAGCGCCAGCTCCAGGACCGAGAAGGCGGAGCCGCTGGTCCGCAGCCGCGGCGTGTCATGGTTGCCGGCGATCACCACCATCGGCACCCCCGCCGCTTCCACCCGTCGCGTCTGCCTCACGAAGCAGCGCAGCGCCGACCAGGAGGGCCGGGTGTGGTGGAACACGTCCCCGGCGTGGATCACCAGATCCACCTCCCGCGTCAGGATGTCGTCCACCGCCGCCTCGTAGGCGCGCTCGACGTCAACCGACCGCTGGTTCCGCCCCGTCTCCGGGTCCGCCCGGTAGAGCGCCCGGTAGCCCAGGTGCGTGTCCGAGACGTGGGCGATGCGTAAGGTACTCTGGCACTCGCTCATCTCCGCACCACCGTCCGGACTTGACGAAGGTAGTTCTGGGCGATCGCCCAAGGCGTGACCCGGTCCGCGGCCGAGGTGCCTTGCCGGCGCCGCACCTCCGCCTCCACCTTGTGGCAGATCTCGATCAGCCGCTGCGGGTCCATGCCGTCCGTCGCCGTCCTTACTTCATGCAGCTTCGGCGCCCGCTCGCCCATCTCCCGCTGCAGCAGCTTGAAGAGGCCGTCCCCCGGGTGGCCGAAGGGCACCGGACCCCGCTCGGCGTCGTTGAAGATCCGCTTCCCGACCATGCCCGGCACCGTCGGCGGGTAGGGGAACGTGCCAAAGAGCGGGGCACGAAAGTGGGCGTGCCGGATCAGCAGCCTCCCCTTCGGCAACCCCAACAGCTCCGCCTTCGCCGTCTCGCTCAAGGAGCGGTACGCGGCGTTGGTCAATTCCTCGTCCCCGACCCGCCCGTAGAGGGAGGTGCCGCAGTTGCCGAGGATCTCGTCGTCCACCTTGGACCGGAACTGCTGGGCGCCGAAGAGCACCACGTTGAGGTGCCGGCCCCGGGCCGCGATGTCCACCAGCGTGTCCCGCAGTCCGCCCTGCCCTCCTCCCGGCGCGTACTTGTTCAGCTCGTCCACGAAGACGATCACCTTGTCGACGCCCAGCTCCTCCCGCTCCGCCAGCTTCCAGATCTCGTGGATCACCGAGCTGACCAGCAACTCCTGCACGTTGGTGTTGCAGCCCGCGATGTCGACGACCCGCAGCTCCTGGTCCCGGAACGGCTCGTCCACCTGCGGCAGGTTGCCGTAGGCAACGGTCCCATCCGTAAGGAGGCCACCGAACTTGGCGGTCAGCCCCTGGAAGCGGTTGCGCGCCTTGCGGATCGTAAACTTGTGGTGCCCCTGCCAGGAGTCCCGGCTCGAATCCTCGTCGAAATAGTCATCGATCTTGGCAAAGAGCCGCTCCAGCTCCGCCAGCGACGAGACCCCGTAATTGTCCCGGATCTCGGAGATGAACCCCCAGAGCTTGTCGTCCAGGTCGCCGTGCT
>JAUJMG010000511.1 GCA_030446955.1 Thermomicrobiales bacterium | reverse complement strand
TCGCCAGGGATCACATCCGCCTGCGTCACGTCATCGACTGGCAGTGACCGGCCACCGAGGTGCTCGATGCGCCAGGACCCGGCCCTCGCCGCCGGCCGCTGGAGCAGGAGCGTTCCGTCCCACCACCGCCACGCTTGCCCTCGCGAGATATCGTCTTCTGCGGGCTCGCCTCCCGCTTCATCCCGCCCCCGAGGCACGACTGCACCTGTCTCGTCGAGCACGCGGACGATTCGAGCGCCCTCGATGACTGGCGACGGCACCGGCACGGTCGTCGCTCCCACGTCGACGGCCACCACCGTCACCAGCTCGCGAGGAAACATCGCCCCGTAGCGGTGGCCGGCCCTGGCAAGGAACTCGTTGAGCGTCGGGTCATCCCAGAGCGGAGGGGTGCCGGTATCCTCCAGTCGGCGCCTCAGGGCCGTTCGCAGCTCCAGCCGTGTTGTCACTGGTTCTCCTCAACAATCACAAGCAATCACTGGACAGCACAAATCTACTTTCGGGGAAGAGCTTTCCCCGAAATGTCCTCCTTGGCCGCTAGTTCTAGTTGATGAAAGGGCTACCGGGAGGGGGTCAGGGGGGCAACAGGCGGTGCTGGAGCGCCGGCGGAGGCAATCTCCCGCCATTCCTCCAGCACCCGTGCCAACTCCCCTTCAGGATCGTTGCCGCCGAGGGCTGCGACCGCGGTGCGCCGGCTGTGGATGCCGCCCGCCACGAGCCTGGCCTGGTTGCGGATCATCCCGTCGGCGTCGCTGGGGAGCACGCTCGGCCAAATCGTGGTCGTGCGCCGCAGACCTCCCACGTCCAGCCCCCCGAACCGTTCCAGCAGATCCAGCAGCAACGCGTTTCGTCGCCGGAAGACTGCCTCCCAGGTCCGTCGCTTACGCCCGACTTTCTGCACCAGCGGCTGGATCTCGACCTCCAATGCCGCCCCGGAAAGATCCCGCCCGGCATCACCGAAGGCGGTCCGGGGGGTCTCGCTCAGGTCGTGCAAACTGCGGTAGAGCAGGTCCACGTACTGCACGTGCAACCCGACGCCACCGCCGCCGAGCAGATCGAGCAGGTAGGCCTTCGCCCCCTCGGGTAGTTCCCACTTCGCCCCCGGCCCGACCGTGATGCCCTCGCTGCCGTCCACGTTCTCCAGCACGGCGATCGGCGCCCCGCTCAGTTCCAGGACCTTGCTGAGCACGCTCATGCGGCCGTTCAGCTCGCGGCAGACATCGTAGAGATCCGTCAGGTCGGATTCGCCCCAGAAGGCGTGTGGCCGCGGGTTGTTCGGCGCGATCAGATAGGGGATCCAGCCGTACGGGTTCGGCTCGTCACGGACTGTCTGCCCCGCGACCCGGACCCGCCACCGATCCGGCGTCCACTCCTCGACCGTTTCGTAGCCACGCTCCACTGTGAGGCTCATCCCGGCTACCGTTTGGATGCCAAAGGCGGCCGGGATCGCTGCCCCTGGGAGTTCGTAGGTCTGCGCCACCCGGAGCATCCAGCGGGGATTGTCTGGAGCCCACCAGGCGGTCAAGGTTGCCGGGTCAACCGCCGCCACCACCGGTCGCGCAGTTGTGCTGTCCCACGTCACCTTCAACGCGGCATCCCCGAGCACGGAGGCATCGACGCACAATTCAATGTCGAGTTGCCCCAGATCTAACTCCGCCGCGACCTCCGCCAGCGCCAACTCGGCTCGCCGTGCCGCCGCGTCCAGATCAGGGGAAGGTGCGGGAACGGAGAATGTCACGGGCGCCGGGAAGACGTAGCTCGCCACTTTGCGGACCAGCGCGCGAGCGTAATTGAAGGTGAGCCGCGTTTCCCCTCGCTGCCGCCGGCCGAGCCACTGGCTTCCCTCATAGAACGCTAGCGCCTCCGAGGACCGCGCCAGCCGGGCGCGGTCCTCGGTCTGCCCAGTTCCCGGTTTCCACGGCGGCGCACTGGCCGGGACGCGCCAACCCGCCGATGTGCCGCCGTGGGCCATCGTTTCTCCTTTCGTCCTTTGCCAGCTGAACCACCTCCCGTGGCATGGGACGCACCAGCCGGTCGTGGCGCATCGAATCCGATGCGTTACTGGAGAGGCTGCGCCGGGAGATTGCGGCGCTCCCCTTCACCGGCGTGCCCTGACCCAGCTTCCCTGCTGGTCATGCCTCGTCCGGTTCCAGGTTGAGGTTGCGGAGCAGGCGCCGCACGCGCTTGCCCGTGATTTGCTCCGCCGTGACCCCGAGGGTGGCCAACTCGTCCGGCCGGCGCAGTTGGACCACCAGATCGTGTACGGTGATTGCCATGATCGCCCGCCCCTCTTCGTCAGTGGCAGGCCAAGCGGCAATCAGCTGCGCCAGGCGTTCCTGGATGGCTTGCCGCGTGCTCGCCGGAATCTCCGCCTCGGCGACGATCGGCGCGTTCGGATTCGGAATCATCAAGCCTCCCACGGTGTGTGTAGACGCCAGACGTTAGAGACGCTAGAACGCCGAGGGTCTTGGCCGCTCGCATCTGACCCCTGCCGATTGGCCACTGGCCTCTGCCCACTGGCGTCTGGCGTCTGGCGTCTGTAACCGCTAGCCGAGCATCACCTTCGCGGTCGCCGTTGCCAGGGCCGCGCCGGCGTTGGTGATCGCGACGCGGAGAAAGCGAGCGCCCGCGACATCGATGGTCAGCGACCGGCTCGCGGCGGAGAGGGTGCCGCCGCCGTAGTCGACGTTCGGCCCCGATGCGGCGAGGGTGTAGAAGGTCACCCCGTCGTCGGAGAGGTGGACCAGCCGCGTGTGCGACTGATCGATGCTATAGGCGATCGTGGCGCGTTCGTGGCCACCGCAGGGAACGTGGTCGGAGAGAGCATTCCCTCCGGCAGCAATCGGAACGGCGTCCATGACCGTAAAGACCGGATTGTCCGGCCGGCCATCGGATAGAGCTTGAGGCATCAGCAGAGCTCCTGAGTGATGGAAGTCGAGGAGTCGAGGAGTCGAGGAGCTGGGGATCTAGGGAGATCTCCTCGACTCCCCGACTCGCGCTACGGCAGGATCCCGTCCAGTTTTGCCACGCCTAACTCGCTCATCACCGCCAAAGACGTGTACCACTTGATCCGGTGCCGGGTCGCGTCCTTGGTCTCCAGTTCGCCGATTGTCTCTGCCTGAATCCCACCATGCTCCAGCCCGACTACGCCGACGCCCTGGCCCATCTTGACCGCGTAGATCGTCGAGGTCGTCGCCCCGGACGTGCCCTTGGTCTGAGTATCAGAGATGAAATCGTCGGTGATCACCGGCAAGCCGTCGTAATAGAGGGCTCGCAAGCCGAACTCGTTGCGGTCGGTCTCGAGCAGGTTGCCGGAGGCCCGTCGCAGGGACGAG
>JAUJMG010000510.1 GCA_030446955.1 Thermomicrobiales bacterium | reverse complement strand
CCAATCGACTCGCCCGGCTGACCGATGACCTGCTCGACGTCTCCCGCTTGCACCTAGGGCATTTGCCCCTGCTCCTGGCGCCCCTGGACCTCAGTGAGCTGGCGCGCGCCGTTACCGCCAGGTACGCCGACCGGCCGGAGGGACGGGACGCACCGATCGTTGCGGCCGTCGCGGGGTGCATGGTCGTGGCTGATCGGGACCGGATCGAGCAAGTGCTGACCAACCTGCTTGACAACGCCCTCAAGTACTCGCCCAAGGGGGGTCGGGTTGAGGTCATGGCCGCGCCGGCGGGGAGGGGCGTCTGTGTCACGGTGCGGGACGAGGGGATCGGGCTGCCTGACGGGGTGGAGGAGACGATCTTCGAGCCGTTTGGCCGGGCAGCCAACGCGATGGCGCTCCAGCTCTCGGGGCTAGGCTTGGGGCTCTACCTGAGCCGGGAACTGGTGGAGCGACACGGGGGCTGGATCCGAGCCGAGAGCGCGGGGGAGGGGCGGGGGACCACGGTGACGTTCTGGCTGCCGTGCTCGGGTTCCGACGGCGGCAGCCAGGCGGTGGATCAGCCCGCGTCCGACCCGTGACGGCCCAGCCTGTGACGATCCGGCCCCTCAGGTCCCGGAGCCTCGTCGCTGTCGTCGCTGGGTAGGAGCAGCGTGGCGCAGCGGATGTCGCAGGTGTCCGGGATCCCGGTCGGCTCGACGTCGCCCCCGACGCGCAGGATTTGGGACCTGAGGCCCAGGGTCTCCCCGTCCAGCCCCTGCTCGATGTGCTCCGCCAGCGCCGTGACCTCCGCGACCTTCGGTGCCTCCAGGTCGGCCTCGTCTCCGACGCGTCGCCAAACGTCGGTGTGTCGGGGATGTCCTCGCTGTCCGGGTGTTCCCCTCGTCCTCGCGCAGCGCAAACCTGTCCGCCGCCCCGTCCTCGTCCTCATGCACTGAGAGGTAGGTGAGGACGCGCCGGTCGGTGACGAGTCCCAGGTGGCCCAGGTCGAGCAGGTCGAGGTAGGAGTCATAGCTTGCGCCTAGGCCAACGTCCTCTTAATCACTGGCGCTAGAGGAGACACGGCGGCGGGTCGTCGCGGCGCCGGTGGCGCTGCACGAGGCGCTAGGCGTGGCCCGCACGACGATCAGCGAGATCGCCGCGCGCGCCGGGGTGAAGCGGGCGACGGTCTACCGCCACTTCCCCGACGAGCGGGCGCTGTTGGCGGCCTGCACCGGGCACTACTTGGCCCAGCACCCGCCGCCGGACCCGGAGCCGTGGCAGGCGATCGCTGACCCGGCGCGGCGACCAAACGAGGCGTTGGTGAACATGGTCCGTGCCTCCCTCTCTGGGCGGGCCCGCCAGCCGCCTCCCGGCTCCGGGGAGCGGACTCCCGCACCTGGGTTACCACTACCCACGCCGTGCCGTCTCGCGCGTCGTGCAAAGACTCACGCTCAAACCGCCACCGATGTCCGTTCGTTGTCGCGCCCAGCTGTTTGCCGGACACGCTCCCGCAGCTTGCCGGGGTCGACCGCGATGGCGTTGCGGCCGAGAGAGCGCACACTCCCATCCTCCTGGAGCTCGAGCAGCTTACGGGTCACGGTGACGCGGTTCGAGCCGATCATGCTGGCGAGCCCCTGGTGCGTGAGTGGCAGGGCAATGGCCACCATGCCGTCGGCCGTCGGTCGCCCAAAACGCTCGGCCAAGGCGAGGAGGGTGGTGGCTAGCCGCACCGTCGTGTCGCGAACCAACAGGTGCTCAACCAACGTCTGCAACTCGGTCAGCCGCCGGTTCATGGCGGAGACGATCGCGGCGGCCAACTCGGGGGAGCCGGTGATGGTCGAGGCCAGAGCATCGGTCTCGACGCCGGAGACGGTCGAGTCGACGAGGGCTTCGGCGACCGTGCCGGAGGCGCTGCCGTCGCTCGTGTCCTCCTGGGTAAAGACGGTGCCAGGGCCGAGGAGGCCGAGGTTGACCGAGCGGCCATCCGGCAGGGTCTTGGAGAGGCGGACGCACCCGGAGCGGACGATGTAGACCAGGTCCTGGCCGCGTCCCGGCGTGAAGATCATCTCTCCCCGTCGGTAGGCCACCGTGCCAGTGCCACTCGATCGGCGATGCTCGCTCGCGACCTCAGGGTCACGCCCCACGCGTTGGCCAATGGTCGCCGCGGTCCCGGGGCGTGGCGAGGGGATGGGCACCGCCTTTGTCGTCATGGAAGCGACGCTCGTCCTGGAGGCGGTTGCTGCCCAGCCTGGCGCCACGACGGCGATTGGACGGGATTCGGGAGCGCGGGAGTCAAATGTCACGGGGATCCTCCTGCCACGCATGTCGTGCTCCATCGGGATGCACTACCTTGATGTGGCGAAGCCTACCCAGGCAGCATGAAGGGGCCGTGACGCCACGATGAAAAGTCCATGAAAAACGCCAGCGTGTCGCACAAAGGCAGTGAGCGGGCCGCGCTCCTCATGGTAGGTTGGGGAGAACGCCCGGTCGTCCGTTGGCTTGATTGGGCAGTCCTCGTCGTGGGAGGTCGCGATGCCCACCCATCCGCAGAGGGAGTTAGGCGTGGACGGCGAGCGACCGTCACAGGATCTCGGCGTGGCCTACTTGTCCGGCTTGTGGGCCTTGTCGGCCCGCGGCTTCGCTTCGACTGATGAGGCGAGCCAGGCGGTCGTGCGGCTGGCGAGCGAGCAGTTGGGCATGCGCTCAGCGTTTCTTGCCCATTTTGACGGCGAGGAGAAGCTCGTGCTGGCGTCGCACAACGCGCCCGGCGGCTGCGACATTGCCGCCGGCGAGGTGCTCCCGATCGCGCACAGCTACTGACGTGGGATCGCCGGCTCGGTCGAGCCGGAGCCGTTGCTCATCGAGAACGCCTGCGCTGATCCCACGCTCACCTCCCACCCGGCGGCCGCCCTCTTTCCGACCATCGGCAGTTACCTGGGCGTGCCCTTGGTGCTGGCAGACGAGACCCTCTTCGGCACCCTCTGCGTGGTCGATCCGGAGCCTCGGACGTTTCCACCCGAGCAGGTCGGCTTCATGGTGGTGCTGGCGCGCCTCTTGGCGACCCAGATCGAGCGGGACCGAGAACTGGAGGAGCGCCGGCGGGCCGAGGCAGAGATCGCAGCGGCGCTCCAGGTCCAGTCGGCCGCCAATGCCGAACTCGAGCGGCTCAACAAGGGCAAGAGCGACTTCGTCTCGGTGGTCAGCCACGAGTTTCGCACCCCCCTCACGAGCATCCGGGGGTTCAGCGAGCTCATCCGGGACCGAGACTTTGACCGGAGCGACGTCAGAGAGTTCGCCGACGAGATCAACCAGAACGCCTGTCGCCTCAGCCGGATGATCGACGAGATGCTCGACC